>NZ_JQLG01000001.1 GCF_000744115.1 Carnobacterium alterfunditum DSM 5972
TATCAAGATCTCTACCTTTACTTTTATGTTCGATTAACAACTTGCCTTTCCATAACAAATCAACAAATTTAGTTTGTCCTTCTATTTTTACTCTTTCTTCGAAAGTAGCTACCCTACGCCTGCTAATGCCAAACACGTCAAAGAATTCATTCCAAAACGTTTTTGATTCAGCATTTTCACTTGTTTCATCTGCCCATTCATTTTGAAATTGTAAAGCTCTACTTCTTATTTCATCCCATGATAAAACTGCCATGCTTTCACTCCTACTATTTTATTTTCTTAATTTAAAAAAGTCCGTCCATTTTCTTTTATTATTTGTAAAAGTTATGTCCATCTCAACTTCATCATCTTTAAGTGTCAGTTCTAATTTTTCTATTTTTTAATTTGCTTGCAATGTTAAAACTTGCTGATTCTTTTCATAGAAACCTAACTACTACATAACCCACTATCATTATAACAAGAAACAGTACCAAAGTTTGTATCCTATTTTTGACCGTATTAAGGTAAGTTATGATTAAAGCCTTATTAAAACAAGTATTTTCTTAATATTACCACAAATTTTCATTGTTTTACATAATTTGTAACGCTATTGTATTTACAAATGCATTACAAAAGCATATAATTATGATTAACAAGGAGGCGATTTAAGTGGAAACAAAACAAAAAAAAGCAGTCGTACAAGTTCGCATTGACGAAACCGTTAAAAGTCAGGCCGTAGCCGTTTTAAATAACCTAGGTATGGACACGAGCACGGCTATTAATGTCTTTTTTAGACAAGTCATTGCTGAAAATGGTCTGCCATTTCAACCAAAACAAGCAAAATTCAATACTGAAACCCTTGCAGCCATTAAGGAATCGGACGAAATGGTCAAAAATGGAACAGGCAAACGCTACACTTCTGTTGACGATCTTTTTGAGGATAGTTTAGGAGAATAGCCGCTATGTTGGAAATGAAGCAGACAACCCAATTCAAAAAAGATGTTAAACGCTTAAAGAAACGGAATTACAAGCTTGAAAAACTAAAAACGGTCATGCAAATGATTGTTGAAGAAGTACCTTTACCAGAGGAAGAATACCGCGCTCACGTCTTAATGCCAACAAAAGATTACCTCGATTGTTGGGAGTGTCATATTTCTGGACGCAATAGCGATTGGCTATTGATTTATAAATTTTACACTTCTCAAAATCTTGTCTCTTTTATCCGAACGGGGACACATTCGGATGTTTTTTGATACACGAAAACTCTTAAATGAAGGACGTTTCCGAATAGGAAATCGGCTCATACATTTAAGAGCTTTTCTTGTCTTCCTGAACGATTTCTAATGGGGATGCAAGACACTGATCCCTCCAAAATTTCATGCGAAAAATGGTTTGTTCGCAGAGGATTTTTGGAAGGGGAAACTGGCCGAAAACGGTCAGGTTTTACGAGGAGAAAAGTTGATAAACTTTATTCTTTTTTTGTCCGTTTGCGAGCAGCGAATCGGACGAAAAAATCCGCATTTTTACCTGCCGAACAGGCAGATAACGGCGGACTCCTTTGGGGTCTTAGGGGGAGCAGCGCGTCCACCTAACAGGGAGCATTTGGGTACCAAATACGTAGCCTGTTGTTCTTGCAGTTAATAATCTAGTTGTTTTACGACCGATTAAGGAGTAGAATAACTAGATTATTAACTGCTTTTTTTGAAACGTTTTGACAAGGAGACCGAATAGGGAACGTTGGGAAATAAGTGGAGAAAAAACGCACGAGATCTTAGGTCTGAAAGGCGACTGAATAAGGAGCGTTTTAGACCTAAGATCTCGTTAGTCATGCAGCGAGGAACAGAGACCGAATAGGGAGCTGTTTAGAGAGGAGGGACTAAGCCCGTGAACGAACACAAAAAAGAGAACCGACGCGAAGAACGTCAGGTGAAATTTCGAGTAGACGAAGCCGAATATGAGAAGCTCAGTTACCTAGCAGAACAACAAGGCATGAGCGTGCCAAATTTTGTTAAAAGCAAGGCACAAGGGACTCGATTACGAAACCCGAAAGTCGAGATTGAAGGAGCAAAAGAAATTGCTCGGCAGCTGCGGTATTACAATTCCAATTTGAATCAGTTAGTCAAATGGATTAACACCAACAAAACAATTTATGAACCAAACGAACTACAAGCGATGGAACAGCAGCTATCCGGTATTCAGGAAGGAGTGAAAGGCCTTTGGGAGCAATTATCAAGATAGCCAGTGCCACTAAAAATGGTTCAGCGACCGTCAACTATATTGCAAGACAAGGAAAAATTGACGTCCAGTTAACCAGTGCTCACCTCACTCCGTTAGATTATCAAGCAGCGCGGGAACAAATGCGCCAAACAAGAGACTTAATGGGCAAGACAAACGGGCGTCAAGGCTATCACTTGGTTCAGTCTTTTGACGCAACCGATCAGTTAACACCTGTAAAAGCCCATAAGCTAGGGCAAGAATTCATGTCCGAATTAAGCAAAATGTATCCAGACCATGAAATTTACATGGCGACTCATACCGATACCGACCATCCGCACAATCATTTTATGCTTAATGCAGTGAACAGTGAAACAGGCGCTAAAATGGCCATTAATCCTCCGGATATCTATGAAATGCATGAAATCAATAACGACATTTCAAAAAAACATCATTTGGTCGAACTGACGAAAGCTAAAAACAAGGTCTATCCGACCGAAATAGCCGTTTATACTCAAACAGGGAAGCAATATGAACGGGATTTAGTCAAAGAAAAGATTTATCATGCGCGAGATCAAGCTCATTCCTATCCGGAATTTAAACAAGCACTGTCTGCTTCAGATGTGGAACTAACGTCTGAGATTGGAAAAAGAGGTCAAACGATCCGACAAAAGTACGTGACTCACGATTCAGAAGGAAAAAAATGGACGTTTACCGCCTCAAGACTAGGCGAAGACTTTAAAAAGGAGCCGATTACCCATGCCATCATGGAAAACCAACGAAAACGAGACAAACAACAAGCAGACAGAGAACAACTTGAGCGCAGCAACGCCGAAAGATTACGAGGACTTACTGCTAGCGTACGGGAAGTTGCGGACGAAGTACGAACAGAGCGCAGAACACATGAGTCTGCTCATCAGCCACCTCAAAAATCTTCAGACGTCGATCGAGACTTCGGACAAGAACGGTAAGCAGCAACTGGCTTATCATCGAAGCCAAGAACAAAAAAGAATGGAGCAATTTCAAGATTTACTGACGGAAAATGAGCAATGGAAACAACAAACAGCCATTGATTTAAAAGACTATTCGCCTGAAAAGATGGAACAAAAGCTCGATAAGATCGTCTATCAGCATTTAGACGACTACCAAGAAAAATTGGATGCGGTCTTGCAGCAAGCGGATCATCAGGCTAAAAAAGAACGTCGGACCGATTGGATCGAACGCATCAGTATTTTAGGCATTGGGGCCGTTACCCTTCTAGCTATTTACGGGATGTTTTCGTTCTTTATGGGGATGTAGGCGATGGGATTATTTTTTGCGAAACTCATGTGGCGTATTTTGCCTGTTTTAAGCGTTTTGGTGGTTTTGGTGTGTTCTTATCTAGTTTGGGACGTAAAGTTTCGCCACTGGCGGAAATCAGGCCATTTAAAGCGTGTTAGTCTAGTAGCTCTTGTTTCTTTAGTCGTTTGTTTCAGTGTGTTGCTTTTATTAGGGTATTCAACCCAATCAAAAATACCGTTTGGATCGAAAATTGCGGACATTTCTGCGGAACAACAAGCCATAAAGGATCATAAACTAGCGATTGAAGCGGAAAAAGTAGCGACTGAAGAAAAAGATGATCAAATTAAAGACCAACTAGAAGCGGCTTTAGATGTAGCGGATAGTGAATTAGGGGTTGTTGTCATAGAAAATAAGGTTTCGACCATCGTTACGAAAGAATGGTTTGCCGAAAATCAACAACTCAGCGATCAATTATCAGATGATATCGCTCGAGAGGACTATACGAGTCGTTTTGAGGCGATTAAATACTATTTCTTGAGGTAAATGGTCTATTTACATTGATTACCAGTCAAACGTTTAAGAGAGCTGTTTTTTTGAAGATTAACGAATGCAATGGTTCTAACCGTCGAGCGTCAGTCGAGACATAGAACGCTGCAGATGGGTTTGAACTTATATTTTTTTGGGACTTGCGTAGCAAGTTTTCCTGTCTTTATATTATTATTATTTATAAAAAAATTTATAGCTAATTGTTTTATATATCTTTTATAAATCTTTTTAAAACCTTTTTAAAACCTTTTAAGAAGGTTTTATCCTTACTCCCAAAAGGGATAGAGCTACATTAAGGGGACACTTTGTTGCTATTAAGGGACACTATTAAGGGACACTTTGTTGCTATTAAGGGGACACTTTGTTGCTATTAAGGGGACACTTTGTTACATGAATATCTTGATAAAATGTCTTTTTATAATCGTTTTATTGTACTAACTAAATCAATCTGATATTATTAAAGGTACATAAGTTTTTTTGCGTCCCTTTAATGAATGGAGGTTACCTTTTGAGTAATGAAATAGTTAAATACAACAATATTATGAATGAAGTTAGTTTTAGAAAATTTAATCCTGTTGAGTTCGATTTATTTTTCTCTTTATGTTCAAAAATGAAACTTAAAGGATCCGAACCAATTACCTTAACTTTTGACGAAGTAAAAAAGCTAACAAATTATTCTTCTAGAGATAAAGTTCGATTATTCATGATTTAGAAAATATGTACTCAAAAATGCTTAATTTAAATTTTCGTTATGAAGATGAATCTGAAATTGTTCGTTTTGTATTGTTTCCAATTTATAGAATTAATAAAGAAAAAAGCACTGTAACTATAGGAGTTAATCAAGAGTTTAGCTATGTTTTAAATGAAATTACAACTAACTTTACACGATTTGAATTAGAAGGATTTACGGAGCTAAGAAGTGGTTATGCTAAACAATGTTCCGATTGCTAAAACAATATAAAAGCACAGGCTTTTATATTGTTAAAATTGAAGAATTTAGACGAATACTAGATATTCCAGAAAGCTATAGAGTAGCAGATATTGATAAAAGGGTATTACAGCAAATAGAAAAAGAATTATCTCCTCTTTATAAAAAATTTGAGATCGTAAAGAAGAAAAAAAAAGGCCGTGGTCGTGGTGGGATAGTTTCCCATTTAGAATTTAATTTTTTGGAAAAATTACCTCTTGAAAAACATGAAGTACCTCTCCATAATTGGTTAGAGCAATAAGGCGATTTTTTTTACATTGTATATCTCTATAAAAGTATTTAAAATAACTTTATATGAGTATTTTAAGGTGGTGCGTTATGAAAGATGTAGAAGGTGTTACAGAATACATAACTACAGAAGAAGCAGCTAAAAAACTTGGTATACAACTACCTACACTTAGAAAATACGCTGGAATGATTGATAAAAATGCAAAAGGTGGAAAATACTTTGAACGAGATGATAGAAATTATCGTTTGTATACTAAAGATAATATAACAACTATCAATCAAATTATTGCATTGAAAAGTCGCCCGAAAATGACTATAGAGACTGCTATAGAGCAGGTGTTGAATATGGAATATAACGTTGATACACCTAGTGAAATAGAAAAACATAACGCTGATAATAACGATATAACGTCGTTACAAAAGTTGCTGATTAGCCAGAATGATCTAATACAAAAAAAAGATGATCAATTATTGCGATATGATAATCAAATAATTAAGTATAATGAAACAATTAATCATTATGAAAATTTAGTTAAAAATTTAATGGAAAATAACATAAATCTAGCAAACCAAGTAGAAATCATGATTAATAACCAAGAACAGCTCGCGTTAGATAAAAAAGAAGAACCGTTACCACTAGAAAAGGTTCCTGAAAAACAAGGATTTCTAAACCGAATTTTCAAAAAATAATATAGTTTAAATTAGAATAACCAAGTAACCCCGCTATTATTAATGATGGCGGGGTTACTTGGTTTAATGGGTTTTATGTTAATTTAAATTTTTACGTGTATATTAGAAAGTCATAATTCCAATAATTGCAAAAACTACCATAATTATTATTACAGCAGCTACGATTATTTTCACAGTTTTTTTTTGCATAGTATCACCTTTTTCTCTTTTAATTTTTCCAAGCAGAACCACTAATTAGGCCATTTTCCCCACCAGTAACTTTCAAATTATAAGTTCCAATTTGAACACTCAATCCTTTAAGTGGTCCAATTTTTATACTAAATGTAGCTACTCCACTATATTTTTTATTTGATATTGATCCATAAGAAGAAGTTCTTGACGTTTTTACTAAAGGATTAAGATTTCTTACTACAATACCGCTTGTAGTACCTGCTTTTAAGCTCCTGTACTATTATAAAGTATAAGTGACAGTAACTCTATAAGTAGTCCAATTATACCGAATGAGCTTAGTGTAGATGTATGGCTAACGGTTCTTGAATTAGAGGCTGCTCTTGCTTGATATTGTTGTACTGAAGGTTTTTCTGTAATTATTTCTTCAGAAGATTCAAAAGGTTGTTTCATAGAATCAAGAAATTCCATTTGTTGATTGTAATCAAGTAGTTGAAATTCATTTAATTGTTCTAAAGCATCTTCACTGCAGTTTCTGCATATTCGGGGTCTACTCCAGCTTTTAAAGCATCTTCTACAGAGTAATTTTTTTAAATACACTATAATTTCTGGATTTCTTAAAATTTCGTTTGCTTATTCTATTCTGACAACTCTGAAGCATACACATTACCAGGAAAAGCCCACACAACAAAAGCTAGGATTGCAAAAACTAATAAAAAATTTTTCTTTTTGTTTAACATAAATTTTTTCCTCCTAAAGTATATAATAAATTAAATGATTTTTATACCTGCTATCCTCCTTAAATTGATAATAATATTATCTCGCAATTAACATATATTGATAAGAACGCAATGGTTTACATGCTAGCAACCATTAGGTGCTAACAGAGGAATAAGGTGTTTTAATCTTCTAAATCAGACTTTCGAAGGAAACAATAGCCTAAAACAATTAAAACGTACCCAAAAATAATGTTTCCGGTAAACACAGCAAAATAGCAACACTAAAAATAAGGATAGACAAAAATTGATAACCATTTTTTTTAGTTATTTTTTTCATTATAATATCTCCCATAACCATTCTCTTAATCTAGTAGTTCATAATCAAATTATCTATCTAATATTATAAAACGAAAAGAACGCAGTGGTTTACATCTTAGCAACCATTAGGTGCTAAAAAGCAACTAATAGCTGATAGTCAATGATCTTTACTTTCGGTATGATAGAACAAAGAGAAAAAGAAGGAGGAAAAAGATAAATGCATTAGGAGAACGATTGAAAGAAAGTAGAGTGAATAAAGGGTACTCGCAAGGAAATGTAGCAGATCATTTACATATTTCAAGACAATCTATTTCGAAATGGGAAAATGGAAATAGTTACCCTGATTTAGATAATCTAGTAAAGTTGAGTACCTATTACGAAGTTTCGATTGACGAATTATTGAAAGAAAATCAAGAACTCAAAAAAAAATAGAAGAAAATAAAGGTAAGATTGAAGAAAATGTTCAAAAATTAGCTTTTATTCGTGGATCAAGTGAAAAAGATGAAGGGTTAATTTTATTAGTTCTTTCTTTTTTGGGCTTTTTAATCACACCTTTAGGTTTAATTACTTCTCCTATTCTAATTTTTAGAAATAAAAAAACAAATACACTACATAAGTTCATTTACGTAGCATGTATTTGTTGTATAGCCTATATTTATTTATCGGTTATGGAATTTAAGTGATATCTTTAGTTGGGGAACAACTACTGTTGAGTATTTAGGGTAATTAATAAGTAATAGAAATTTTATTAGACAATAACTTTGCTCTTAAATTTATTGAAGTTGTAAATAACCCCCCCTTTTTTTTCAAGTAGTAAGTAGATTGAATGGAACTATCTAACTTTAGTTCTGCCTTTGTAAAGCTTCCTGTATAAGCCACAATAGATGGGGAGTATGCTTTTGTAATTTTATTTCCACTCACTGAAATTTGGTAACTAGCTTTCCATTGGCCAGAAGTAGACGCTGAAATTTTATAAGTGCCATTTTTAACAGCTCTTAAATAACTAGGCATTTCTTCAACTTCTATTATCAATTGATCTCCTTCTGGACTTATACTTTCAACTGATTGTATCCCTCCCTGTTTTAGGTCATAGACTAGTTTTGGTATGTCTGTAGAAAGATTTTCTTCCTCAGCTTGTACCTCTGTAATCCCTAAACTAAAAAAAGTGAAGCAGCTTAAAATAAAAATTGTTTTTTCAAAATAATTCCTCCAAACATTATTTAATAACACATAAAATATAACAGATAATGTTTTATTAATAACGACTTTTTTATTTAATCGCCTTCTAAATGACATCTTTTAGTAAGGGAAAACAACTAAACTAAAAAAGGATTATACTGTTTTTTTTAGTGGTATAATCCTTTTTTAGTTCAATAGATCAGTCTAAAAAAAGTCATATAGTTACTTATTAAATCGAATGTTAACGGCTTTCATAGCTAACTCATAATTATCATTATCAAGAAGTGAAAAAATTTCTAATGGTGTGGAGCAATCATAATTATTATATAAATTAAAAGCTAATTCGACCATTTTTCTATTTCCACTACTAAAATCGACTTTCTCAAAACAATCTGTTTTAATCCAATGTTCCTCAAAATCATACAGGTTATCAATCTTTGCATACAGCTCTTTATTTTCACTAAAAATAGTGAACAAAGCTCTCCGTTCATGATTTTCTGGGTTTGTATTATCTCTTTCGATTAGTTTATAATAGTTTTCATTTTTCATTTTATCAGCTCCTAATTTTTTTATTTCCTGATGAAATCACTAGTTAAAAACCTAAACGAAAGTTTAATAACGTTGCGCTGATTTCATCTTCATTGATTCCGATGTAGCGTTTCGTGATTTTCTCGCTGCTATGACCGAATATCTCCATCAGTGTGGCTACGTCTTTAGTTTTCTTGTAATAGTGGTAGCCAAACGTCTTACGCAGCGTGTGCGTCCCAATATCGTCTCTTCCTAACAGCTTAGCGACCTTCTGAAACATCTGGTAGACCGTATTGACTTCTACATGACCTCCCTTGGTGCTTGAAAATAAATAATCATCTGTTGCCAGGTCTTTCGTGTACTCCTGGATCAAGTCCTGCAGACTACTCAAATACAAAATACGCGTCTTTCCCGTTTTCTTTTCGACAATACGGGGATTTTTTGAGGAAATCAGGTCTTTTTTCTTTAATTTTACGATATCCGACATGCGCAAACCGCTATTAATGCCAATCAAAAATAGAAAAACATCCCGATCTGCGTTTTTATTGCGCCTTAAACAGAATAAAAAGTCGTTTATTTCTTGTTGCGTGCGTAATGGTTGGACGTTGTAACTCATTTAAAAGCCCTCTCCTCTCACAAAAGTGATACATGATTTTAGTTATTATACCACATAATCGTGTGTTGGAGGACGATACAAAAAAAGAACCCTATGGGAATAGGGTTCCGGATACACGATTCTATACAATTTCATGTGTCTGAAATTCTTGTTTTCTGATTTATCAAATTAAGCTAGACAAAATATCTTCACTCATTTAACTCAAAAATACTTCCAATGACGTTTGATACTTCAATGTTTTTCTTGGAATATTATTTCTCTTATCTGCAACGGAGGAAATAAACAATTGTCCACTTGATTAAAATCCATTTCTTTTGGCAAGCCATATTTCCAAAACAAATCATTCGAATTCTCGTTTAAAACGCTTTGTGATGGTGTTCCAGTATCCGCGAAATAAGTAGCAACATCATGCTGGTTGCATAATGATTTCCAGTTAGAAAATTCTTTTCCACAATCAAACGTGATTGAGTGGAAGAAGTTTCTTGGAATAACTTGAAACCAGTGATTTATGGCTAGTTCAATATCGCTGGCCTTACGTCTATTGGGTTTTCTTTTCCCCTTCATTGTATTGTTGGTAATACTCAATGGACGTATGGCCTTCTTTTAAAAGGTTAATGACGGTGTAAATGGGTGTTCGCGTTCGATTTAAATAGGCGGCTATTTGGACAACTAAAATATTTTGGTGGTAATAAGATTCTATCATCACTAGCTCATCAGTGGTACGATGTGTGCAGGTCATTCGTGATCACTCCCCTGTCTTCTTTAGTCGGAAATATGGGTTGAGTGTACCACGAATGGCTTTTTTATTTGTCTAGCTTAAATTTACAATCGGCGTTTATTAACTTTTAAGACTCGAAAAAAGTTAGTTTTTACGCATCATAGGCTTGTTGGTACAATTTAATAATGTCTTCTTTTCTGCCAACTCTAGGATTAGAAAATGCATTGCCATCTTTCAAAGCATTTTCTGCCATCATATCAAAATCTTCTGGCAAAGCACCCAGAGACTTGATATTTGTTGGTATACCAACATCTTCAGAAATAAGAATCATCGCTTCAATAGCTTTATCGGCAGCTTCCCTAACGGATAATCCTGCAATATTCTCACCTAGTAATTCTGCAATATCAGAAAAACGCTCTGGATTACTAATAATATTCCATTTTTCAACAGTGGGCATCAACACAGCACAACACACTCCATGAGGAGCATCGTACTGCCCACCTAATTGATGAGCCATTGCATGAACATAACCTAGGTCTGCATTATTGAAAGCCATTCCAGCTAAAATTGAAGCATAGGCCATATTGGTTCTTGCTTCTACGTCATGTCCATTAGCTACGGCACGTCTTAGATATTTACTAATTAATTTTATTCCTTGAATCGCTTGGGCGTCTGTAATTGGATTTCTATTTACTGATACATACGATTCTACACAGTGTGTTAAGGCATCCATACCTGTGGCAGCAGTTAAGGCTGTCGGAATATCCAACATCAGCATTGGATCATTAAAGGAAACTAATGGGACGTTTCTCCAAGAAACAACAACAAATTTCAAATGAGTTTCTTCATTGGTTATAACCGCATGTCGTGTAATTTCTGAGGCCGTTCCAGCTGTTGTATTTACAGCCATTAGCGGTGGCAAAGGATTTTCTAATGTTTCAATTCCGGCAAGGGCTGGTAGGTTATCACCATTTGATAAAACAATACCAATTCCTTTTCCACAATCATGAGATGATCCACCACCTATCGTAATGATTGAATCACAATGATTATCCATATATAATTTTTTACCTTCTTTAACATTCCTTATTTTCGGGTTTGGTTCTACACCATCAAAAATAACGTATGCAATATCAGCTTTCAGTAAAGAACTTTCTGCTTGTTTAACTGGCCCGTTATCTAAGTTTCTTAAGAAAGCATCTGTTACAATCAATACTTTTTTCATATTCAACATTTTTGCTCTTTCTCCGACCTTTTCAACTACACCAGGACCAAAGAAATTTACATTAGGCATCATGAAATCATAGTTTTCTTTTTTCATATCGATCCCTCAATTCTATATATTTTCACTTATAAACGTGTTTTTTTTAATAGTCACTTTTTAAATTTATCGATTTATGTTGGATAATCCGAGTTCTAATCATTCTTTGAATTAAGTTAGGTTGGCTTACGATTATCCTGATAACATTAATATCCATTCTTTAATCTATATTTTTCAAATTTATTATTTTTTTGCCTTGCGCTTTTTGTAATCGCGTCCGAGTGCATCAGCTGCAATAATAGCTTGAGCGACACTTTCAGACGTCACTTTGAAAGTCATAGCATGGATAAATTCTTCAGTAATACAAGCCTTTTCTGCAACTTTAATAATTTATTCATAGTTTACTTCTTCTACATCTAAGTTTGCTAAAGAAATAGGCAAGCCAACAGATAAACAGAAATCTAATAATTTTTCGACTTCTTTTGTAGGTGCGTCTTCAAGGATCAGTTGGACAAACGTTGTAAAAGCTACTTGCTCTCTATGAAAGTAATTGTGAGGGCCTATTAAAACAGTTAGACCATTATAGATGGCATGGGCTGCAGCTAATCCACTCGTCTCAAAACCAAGTCCAGATAATAATATATTCGCTTCAATAATAGTTTCTAAAGCAAGTGTAACAACATTGTTATTACACTTGCTTTGCATTATAACCACTTTTAAGAACTGTTTCGTAATAAAATCTAGCTAATGTAAATAGAAACGATTGTACCTTTAGCAGGTTCGGTATCTCCTGAATAGAAGTCATTTAAAAAGATAACATTTACATTCGGATTCGAATGACGTGTTTGTTGCATGTGCTTCATAATAAGTAGCTAAAAAATGTCCGGAACGGGAGATTAAGAATCAAGTTGGAGCTTGCGCAATTACAGTAATATCCATCAGAACTACACTAGTATTTCAGATAAAGTAATCGCAATCATAAAAATGATGATCTGTGGTATACGATACGGCAGAATGACTATTCGGTGCATCAGTAGCTTTAATTGTTGGATAAACAATTAAAGTGTGACCAGTAGCAACTGTTTTAGAGGTATCAATGGCTTTTCCTCCATCCAAACCAACGATGACATCTGTTCCTTTTTCTTTTGCTATTTTTTTAAGTCGTTCGACTTCTTCGTGTGTTTCTTCTCCACCAAAGTCTGCCAGATACAATGTAATATCAAAACGTTTAGATGTTTGATCTAACTTATCTTGAAATTGGTTGATTTTTGAAATAAAAACTGCAGAATTTTATTTAGCAAGATTTGCTTTTTTTAGTTGAGATTTCACACTTAGTTTCATTAAAGTAACCATGGATATTGCACTTACAACACTTCCAACCCCTAAGGCTAACACAAATAATAATGGGTTAGTAATAGCGTTTGGTATAAGCACTAAGAACAAGCCACCATGAGGCGCTGTAACACCAATATTGAATGCTAAAGAAATAACAGAGCCTACAAAACCCCCTAACATAAATGATGGAATTGCTTGTTTAGGATAAGCAATTGCAAATGGGAGTGCTCCTTCAGTAATAAAACTCATACCTAATAATGTAGCAGTTTTTCCTGCTTCTTGTTGGTCTTCTTTAAACATATTTGGACGTACCATTGTTGCAATTCCCATACTGAGTGGCGGAATCATTCCAATAATCATAACAGCTGCCATAGGAGAATAAATTTGGCTAGAAAGTAAGGATACCGCAAACGCATAAACCATTTTAGAAATTGGACCACCTAAATCAAAATAAAAAATGCTAAAAGCAAGCGAAAGAGCGACAATACCTGCGTTATTTGTAGAAAGAGTAGTTAAAAATCCTGCAACCGTGCCCTGGATTGCGACTACTGGGGTTGCTATTACATATATTAAAAATAACCCTACAATTATAGTAGTAACTACTGGTATAACTACAATATTTTTAAGTCCACGGATTGATTCTGGGAATTTAACTTTTTTATTAATGAAAAGAGCGACATAACCTGCTAAATAACCAGCAAGAATTGCCCCTACGAAACCAGATCCTGTATTATGAGCAATAAATCCACCAATAATACCTGGAGCAAAACCAGATTTATCAGCAATATCATAAGATATAAAACCAGCAAGAACTGGGAACATAAGTGCCATAGCCGAATTTGAACCAATTTCATACAAAGCCCAAGCTAAACTGCCTTCATTTTCAAATGCAGTAATACCAAATGCAAATGATAATGCTATAGCAAGTCCACCAGCAACGACAATTGGAATCATATACGAAACACCAGCTAATAAGTGTTGATAGACACCTTTAGCACTCTTTCTTTCTGACTGAACCTCTTCACCTTGAACTCCTGTTTTTATATATGTTGATTTTTTATTTAAAGCATCAAGTAAGACATTTTTACCTTCTTTAATAGCTTTACCAGGTGAAACTTTTAATATATCTTTCCCAGCAAAACGCGTTTCATTAATTCCTTTCTCAATAGCGAGAACCACAACGTCAGCCTCTTCAATTTGTTCAAAAGTCAATGCATCCTCAACTCCAGCTGCTCCCTGTTTTTCAATGAAAATATCTATGTTTAATTCTCTGGCAGCTTGATCAAGTGCTTTTTCAGCCATGTAAGTGTGCGCTATTCCAGTTGTACAAGCAGTAACAGCCACTACTTTTTTACCTTCGTTGGATTCCATTTTATTTTTACTTTCCTTAATTGAATATTCATTATCTTGTTCATCGCTGTAATTACTAATTAGAGTCATAATGTCTTCTTTGTTTTTGATATTACTCATACTTTTTTTGAACTCATCTTCCATCAACAGTGTTGCAATTTTGCTGAGTATTTTTACGTGATCAGAAGAAGTAGAACTCGGAACAGCAATAAAGAAAAACTTATCTGCACTATTCCCTTCCAAAGACTCATATACAATAGGTTTTTTAGTTCTGATGTAAAGAACGCTGGCTGCCTTAACTGAGTCATCTTGTCCATGAGGAATAGCCCAATTATCACCCATCCCTGTAGGAGATAACTCTTCTCGATTTAAAAGTGCCTTCACAAATTTTTCTTTATTTGAAACTAGATTTAAATCGTAAAGTTGATTCGCAGCAAATTTAAACAAATCTGTTTTTGTCTCAACATCAACATCTAAGAAAATTTTTTTATTATTGATAACTTGGTTTATATTCATTTTGTATCACCTTTTCTTTTATAGTTATAGGCTGTGTTTCAAAAACTTTATAATAATGTTTTAAGCATTTTCTCATACCACGCATAGATTGTTCTCGGACATCAAAAATATTTTTTGTTTCATTTATATTTATTTCTTCATAAGCTGAATTTACAATATCTGTAAAAATATTTGTTTTGCTAATACCATTTTTAGCACATTTATTCAAATTATAATCACCTGAAGATGAACCCCCATGTAATACAAGAGGAGTATCAATGGATTTAGATATTTCTTTTAACACGTCAAATTTTATCTCAGGCTTTCCTTCGTATATACCATGCGCAGTTCCTATAGAAATAGCGAGAGAATCAACCCCGGTTAAATTAATGAATTCTGTTGCTTCTTCAAGAGTTGTGTAAAGAGAATCAGTATGCTCGTGATTTTCATAATTAACGCCGGACCCAACATGGCCTATCTCAGCTTCAACTACAACTCCTTTATTGTGAGCATATTTGATAATTTCTCTAGTTCTATCAACATTTACCTTAAATGATTCAGATGATGCATCGATCATTACCGAAGTAAATCCTAAGTCTACTGCTTCTTTTATTACATTTAGAGTCATTCCATGATCTAAATGAAGAGCTACAGGTACACTAGCTTCTTCAGCAACAACTTTTCCTATAGCAGCAGCTTCTTTCAATGTCAAAAGGTCTAAATGTACTTCTGCAAAACTCAATATTAAAGGTAAATTTAATTCCTCCGCAGTCTGAACATAAGCTTGCGCACTGTGAGAATCATAAAAGTCTGGAGCTGGGATAGAGAAATTTTCTTTTTGAGCGATTTCAAACATTTCTTTGGTAGTAACTAACATAGTTATTCCTCCTAATATATTATTAAATTTATTTGTTTAAGTATTGCACTCCTAATGCTTAATGTTAATTATACTTTATAAGAAAGCCTTTTCAATAAGTGTTCAATTTGTTGTTTAACAATCATTAAAGGTGTATAATTCAATCATAATTGATCAAAAATGTGCAAGAGGAGATATATTAATGACACCTTACGAAAGACAAGAAAAAATATTACAATTGTTAAATCGAAATAATTTCATGAGAACAAGTGTACTAAGTAAGCATATATTAGTCAGTACTGCAACGATTAGAAGAGATTTGAAGCATATGGAACAGAAAGGTACCATAAAAAAAGTATCTGGGGGAGCTTATATAGTAGGTAATAATTCAGACTTAGCTTACGAGTATACTAATAGAATCAGTTTAGAAAAAAAAAAAGTTATTGCTAATCTCGCAGTCAATTTATTAAAAAATGGAAGTATCGTTTTTATAGATGCAAGTACAACTGTTAATATATTGTTAGATAGAATTGATAATTTTTCTAATTTAACATTTTTGACAAACTCAATTTTTTCAGCTAAGAAAATTGCTGTTATGGAAAGTAAAGAAGTATATTTAATTGGTGGAAAAGTAGATAAGCTTTATATGCATACACATAGTCCATACTCTTCGGAAACAACAGACATGTATCATAGTGATATTACGTTTATTTCAGGAAGAGGATTAAGCAGTAAAGGGGTGTCTGAGACAAACTTAAACGAAGCTGCTATAAAAAGAATGTTTAGAGATAACACAGATTGTTTGGTTCTATTAATTGATAGTACAAAAATGAATAAAAACTATTTTCATATAAGTATGGATTTTGAAAGTATAGATGTGATTATATCTGATAAAAAGTTACCAGATAATTTAGAAATAATCGCTTTAGAGAATAATATTCGAGTTATTTATGAATAATTAAAAAAATATAAAACATTCCAACTATATAGACTTGAGGATGCTCTCAATATTATAAAAAATGTTATAGGGCTTGAAAAAGATTCGTTCTTCTGTAATGCAAGAACCGAGGCACATGTGACTAATGATGGTAGTCTTTATTATGGAATATGGCAGGAAATAAGAAAGGTGATGTCATATGAAAGAAAAATCAAAACCTACGAAAATATCAGAAGTAGCAAGAGGAATATCACGAACGGATTCTTATCGTGATATACTCACATCTGTCTTTGCAGTCGTCCTAGCATTTACAATTGGGGCAATTATTATATTCGCTATGGGGAATTTCCTTTGGAAGCTTATGGTTCATTATTCAGAGTAGCTTTAGGTAGTCCGCACGATATAGCTAATACAATAGAAAAAACAATTCCTTTATTATTTACCGGTTTGGCTGTTGCTATAGGGTTCAAAAGTAATATGTTGAATATCGGAGCCGAAGGACAGCAATACTTTGGGGGATTTAAACAAATGGATTTTACTTCCGATTATTTTCCTTGTAGGAATCATTGGAGGGGCTACAGCAGTGACCATTACTGGATACTTTAAAGCAAAATTTAATATTAGTGAGATTATTGTAGCTTTAATGTTGAACTCTCGATTGTTGGGAGTGTCATATTTCTGGACGCAATAGCGATTGGCTATTGATTTATAAATTTTACCCTACTCAAAATCTTGTCTTTTTTATCCGAACGGGGACACATTCAGATGTTTTTAACACACGAGAGCTCTTAAATGAAAGACGTTTCCGAACAGGAAATCGGCTTATTCATTAAGAGATTTTTAGTCCCTTTCGGATCATTTTCCACTGAACAAGAAGAGGAAAATCCCTCCAAAAATCCTATGCGAAAAAGGATTAGTTCGCATAGGATTTTTGGAGGGGAGATCTGGCCGCAAACGGTCAGATTTATTGAGGAGCAAAAGTTTAAAAACTTTGCTCTTTTTTTGTCCGTTTGCGAATAGCGAATCGGACGAAAAAATCCGCATTGTTACCTGTCGGACAGACAGATAACGGCGGACTCCTTTGGGGGTCTTAGGGGGAGCAGCGCATCCACCTAACAGGGAGTATTTGGGTACCAAATACGTAGCCTGTTGTTCTTGCAGTTATTCCTTTAGTTGTTTTACGACCAATTAAGGAGTAGAATAACTAAAGGAATAACTGCTTTTTTTGAAACGTTTTGACAAGGAGACCGAATAGGGAGCGTTGGTAAATAAGTGGAGAAAAAACGCACGGGATCTTAGGTCTGAAAGGCGACTGAATAAGGAGCGTTTTAGCCCTAAGATCCCGTTAGTCATGCAGCGAGGAACTGAGACCGAATAGGGAGCAGTTTAGAGAGGAGAGACTACATCCGTGAGCGAACAAAAAAAAGAGAACCGACGTGAAGAACGTCAAGTGAAATTTCGCGTGAACGAAACCGAATATGAGAAGCTCAGCTACCTAGCGGAGCAACAAGGGATGAGCGTGCCCAATTTTGTTAAAAGCAAGGCACAAGGGACTCGATTGCGGAATCCGAAAGTCGAGATTGAAGGAGCGAAAGAAATCGCTCGGCAGCTGCGGTATTACAATTCCAATTTGAATCAGTTAGTTAAATGGATCAACACCAACAAAACCATTTATGAACCAACTGAACTAAAAGCGATGGAACAACAATTAGCCGGTATTCAGGAAGGAGTGAGTGGCCTTTGGGAGCAATTATCAAGATAGCCAGTGCCACTAAAAATGGTTCAGCGACCGTCAACTACATTGCAAGACAAGGAAAGATTGACGTCCAGTTAACCAGTGCTCACCTCACTCCGCTGGATTATCAAGCAGCGCGAGAACAAATGCGCCAAACGCGAGAATTACTGGGCAAGACAAAAGGGCGTCAAGGCTATCACTTGGTCCAGTCTTTTGACGAGACCGATCAGTTAACACCTGTAAAAGCCCATCAGCTAGGGCAAGAATTCATGTCCGAATTAAGCAAGATGTATCCAGACCATGAAATTTACATGGCGACTCATACCGATACCGACCATCCGCACAATCATTTTGTGCTTAATGCAGTGAACAGTGAAACAGGCGCTAAAATGGCCATTAATCCTCCGGATATCTATGAAATGCATGAAATCAATAACGACATTTCAAAAAAACACCACTTGGTTGAACTGACGAAAGCTAAAAATAAGGTCTATCCGACCGAAATAGCCGCTTATACTCAAACTGGGAAGCAATATGAACGGGATTTAGTCAAAGAAAAAATTTATCATGCGAGAGATCAAGCCCATTCTTATCCGGAATTTAAACAAGCACTGTCTGCTTCAGATGTGGAACTAACGTCTGAGATTGGAAAAAGAGGTCAAACCATCCGACAAAAGTACGTGACTCATGATTCAGAAGGAAAAAAATGGACGTTTACCGCCTCAAGATTAGGCGAAGACTTTAAAAAGGAGCCGATTACCTATGCCATCATGGAACACCAACGAAAACGAGACAAACAACAAGCAGACAGAGAACAACTTGAGCGCAGCAACGCCGAAAGATTACGAGGACTTACTGCTAGCGTACGGGAAGTTGCGGACGAAGTACGAACAGAGCGCAGAACACATGAGTCTGCTCATCAGCCACCTCAACAATCTCGAGCAGTCGATCGAGACTTCGGATCAGAACGGTAAAAACCAACTGGCTTATCATCAGAGGCAAGATCAAGAAAGAAGCGAGTTGTTTCAAGACTTACTGACGGAAAATGAACAATGGAAACAACAAACAGCCGTTGATTTAAAGGATTATTCGCCTGAAAAGATGGAACAAAAGCTCGATAAGATCGTCTATCAGCATTTAGACGACTACCAAGAAAAATTGGATGCGGTCTTGCAGCAAGCGGATCATCAGGCTAAAAAAGAACGTCGGACCGATTGGATCGAACGCATCAGTATTTTAGGCATTGGGGCCGTTACCCTTCTAGCTATTTACGGGATGTTTTCGTTCTTTATGGGGATGTAGGCGATGGGATTATTTTTTGCGAAACTCATGTGACGTATTTTGCCTGTTTTAAGCGTTTTGGTGGTTTTGGTGTGTTCTTATCTAGTTTGGGACGTAAAGTTTCGCCACTGGCGGAAATCAGGCCATTTAAAGCGTGTTAGTCTAGTAGCTCTTGTTTCTTTAGTCGTTTGTTTCAGTGTGTTGCTTTTATTAGGGTATTCAACCCAATCAAAAATACCGTTTGGATCAAAGATTCAAGAAATTTCTGCGGAACAACAACTCATAAAAGAGGAAAAGCAAAGGATTGAAGCGGAAAAAGTAGCGACTGAAGAAAAAGATGATCAAATTAAAGACCAACTAGAAGCTGCTTTAGATGTAGCGGATGAAGAAAGAATATTTCTTACGAACAAAAATGAATCAGCTATCATTACCGAAGATTGGTTTTCTAAAAACCAACAATTCATTGATCAATTATCAGAAGATACAGATCGAGAAGAGTATATGAACCGATTTAAGTCTGTTAGAGACGTTTTCTTGAATTAAAGGTCCTTTTATCTGGTTTAACCTTCACACTTTGATTAACGCTGTTTTCTTGAAGGTTAAGGCATGCAGGTGTTCGAACTGTCGAGCGTAAGTCGAGACACAAGACATTGAAGATGGGCTTAGTCTTTTGTCTCTTGTAACAATCGTATCTTTTTTTTATACGTATAAAGTAACTGTAGATAATTTAGTTAATTACTAATTTGTACCTTGTTTATGACTAATTATTTAGTATAAACGAAACTATTAGTCATAAACATTCTTAGATGAATTATAACGAGGTTATTTTATATTTATCTTAAATACTTTGTCTTTTAAATCTTTTAGGACGAAAAAAAAGCCTTTATATCAGTACTTACAGCTGTTAAACAACGAGGAAAAACTGTGCATTAAACGAGGAAAAACTGTGCATTAAACGAGGAAAAACTGTGCTAAAGACGAATTTGTTTTATTTTTTTCGTCTTTTGTTGTATGATGCCAACTATAGATAATTTTTATTCTTTGAATTGGATTTTTTTCTTTATCAAAGAACTGGAGGATTGAATTATGCAAATTTCAGATCGCAATAAGTCTCAAAAGGTTATACATATGGAAGATTTATATCTTCAAAAAACAGTAGAACATAATGATTTGGTGACTAGTGTAGCTAAAATGGATAAAGTTCCTTTGAAATTTTTTGAGTTGGCAGTATCTTGTTTGAATACTGAACATACTCCTGAAAATAATACGGTTTTTTTGTCGAAAAAAACTCTTTTTTCTTTTTTTAAAGCAGAAGATAATGATAAACATGCTCGGTTCAAAAAAGCTTTAACTACTCTTCATAGACAATCTATTTTTGAGGTTCAAGAAGTAAATGCAAAAGGAAAATTAAATTTTAAAATTATTTCTCCTATTTCCAGTAGTGAATGGAATGATTATAATGATGTTGTAGCAATTAAATTTACAGAAGATATTATGCCCTATCTGATTGATTTAAAACGTAATTTTACCCAATATCTGATTACCGATATTATGGAATTGAATAGTAAATATAGTATTATTTTATATAAATGGTTTTCTATGAATTATAATCAATATGATACTTACAAAGGTACAAGTAAACGTACGAAAAATCAGATTAATCAAATGAAAAATCCTTATATTGATATTCAAGAATTACGTAAAATGACAAATACAGTAAGTGAATATGAAAGAATATTTGATTTTGAAAAAAACATTCTAAAAACAGCTTTAGAAGAAATAAATAAACATACACATTTTTCTATTACTTATGACAAAATAAAAAAAGGACGTTCGATTTCAGGAATTCAATTTTACATCGATAAAAAAGTTGCAAAAAATTCCTTACCTTATAAAGAGAATGATTCGGAATATATTAAAGATAAAGTACAACAAGAACAAGAACAGCAGGAGCTTTTTAATAAGGCTGTACAAAACAAATATACGACTATATTAGGAGAAAATTTATTGATTGGATTTCGAGATATGCAAGATGTTACTAAAATGGCTAATCTACAAAAGCAAGTCTATCCTCTTTATGACGAATTAAAAAAATTACGCGGAATGAACGGAGTTAAATATCATGTTAGTTACGTAGCTAACCATAAAAATGGGGCGGAATCTCAATTGCAAAACATAGTAAAATATCTAAAACGTTCAATTGAGCAATATTTACAAATAGTAAAAATTCAAAATATAGATTAAAGTAAAAAAATTGGAATTATTAATAAGTAGTTTCAACTTTCTTCTGTGATATCGTATTAGATAGTATAGAGATATCATAAATATATCAGAAAGCGGTGAATGTTTTTGTCAGATAACCGTGTTCAAATCATTGTCAGAGCTACAAAAGAAGAAAAAGAAAAACTTAAAGAAATTGCAAAATCAAAAAAAAAGTCTATGAATCAATTAATCCTAGATAGCGTGATTAATATCGATAATGATAGCACAGATGATAGCGCGGAAAATATCAAAGATAGCTCCGTTGATAGCACAATTATTAATATCTTTAAAGATCAATTAGAGAGTAAAGATAAGCAAATTGATAAGTTACAAAATCTACTGGATCAACAACAACAATTATCCCTTCAAACGAATAAACATATTGAACAATTACAGTTTCAATTATCTAATGAAACTATAGAACAATCGACTAATAATCCTCTAGTTAATGATGATTTTGAAGACACTTCCGAAGATTTTGAAAAAAAAGGTTTTTTAAGTCGCTTTTTCAAAAAATGACGTGAAAATCAAATAACCTAAATTGACAAATTGTACAATATGTTGTACGATTTTAATAAGAACAATAAAGGAGGTCAATATAATGGAAGCTGTTGCTTACTCAAATTTTCGTCAAAATTTACGCAGCTATATGAAACAAGTAAATGAAGATGCGGATACATTAATTGTAACGAATAAAAATGTTGAAGATACTGTTGTAGTCTTATCAAAAAGAGATTATGATTCTATGCAAGAAACATTACGAGTATTATCCAATGAGTATGTCATGGATAAACTACGACGTGGGGATCAACAATTTTCTGAAGGTAATTTTAAAACTCATGATTTAATTGAGGTTAGCTTAGATGATTAAAGCATGGTCAGATGATGCGTGGAATGACTATATTTATTGGCATGAACAAGGAAATAAATACAATGTAAAAAAGATCAATAAACTGATCAAAGACATTGACCGAGATCCTTTTACAGGCATAGGAAAACCTGAACCATTAAAATATGATCTATCGGGGAAATGGTCACGAAGAATTACGGATGAGCATCGTTTGATTTATAGTGTCATGAACGAGACCATCTATTTGTATTCAGCAAAAGATCATTACAAATAGAGCTATTGCTTTCTTTAGTTTAAAATATCAATTTAGAGCTCCTAACTATTCAAAGTAAAAAAACAAGACCCTCTTCAATAAAAAAAAGAGGGTCTTGTTTTTTTACTTCGTATAATGGAATTTTATGTTAACTTAGATTTTTTGCATATATATTAGAAAGTAAGTATTCCAATAATTGCAAAAATCAGCATAATAATTATTACAGCAGCTACGATTATTTTTACAGTTCTTTTTTGCATGATATCTCCTTTTTTCTCTTTTAATTTTTCCAAGCAGAACCACTAATTAGGCCATTTTTCCCACCAGTAACTTTCAAATTATAAGTTCCAATTTGAACACTCAATCCTTTAAGTGGTCCTATTTTATAACTAAATGTAGCTACTCCACTATATTTTTTATTTGATATTGATCCATAAGAAGAAGTTCTTGACGTTTTTACTAAAGGATTAAGATTTCTTACTACAATACCGCTTGTAGTACCTGCTTTTAAAGCTCCTGTACTATTATAAGTATAAGTGCCAGTAACTCTATAAGTAGTCCAATTTATACCGAATGAGCTTAGTGTAGATGTATGGCTAACGGTTCTTGAATTAGAGGCTGCTCTTGCTTGATATTGTTGTACTGAAGGCTCTTCTGTAATTATTTCTTCAGAAGATTCAAAAGGTTGTTTCATAGAATCAAGAAATTCCATTTGTTGATTGTAATCAAGTAGTTGAAATTCATTTAATTGTTCTAAAGCATCTTCACTTGCAGTTTCTGCATATTCGGGGTCTACTCCAGCTTTTAAAGCATCTTCTACAGAGTAATTTTTTAAATACTCACTATAATTTTCTGGATTTCTTAAAATTTCGTTTGCTTCTTCTATTTCTGACAACTCTGAAGCATACGCATTACCAGGAAATGCCCACACGACAAAAGCTAGGATTGCAAAAACCAATAAAAAATTTTTCTTTTTAGTTAACATAAATATTTTCCTCCTAAATTATATAATAAACTAAGTAATTTTTATACCTACTATCCTCCTTAAATTGATAATAATAGTATCTCAAAATTTGTATATATTGATAAGAACGTATTGGTTTACATCTTAGCAACCATTAGGTGCTAATAGAGGAATAAGGTGTTTTTAATCTTCTAAATCAGACTTTCGAAGGAAACAATAACCTAAAACAATTAAAGCGTAACCAAAAATAAAGTTTTGGGTGAAAACAGCCAAAATAGCAACACTAAAAATGAGGATAGACAAAAATTGATAACCATTTTTTTTAGTTATTTTTTTCATTATAATATCTCCCATAGCCATTCTCCTAACCTAGTAGTTCATAATCAAATTATCTATCTAACCTTATGAAACGAAAAGAACACAGTGGTTTACATCTTAGCAACCATTAGGTGCTAAAAAGCAACTAATAGCTGATAGTCAATGATCTTTACTTTCGGTATGATAGAACAAAGAGAAAAAGAAGGAGGAAAAAGAAGGAGGAAAAAGATAGATGGCATTAGGAGAACGATTGAAAGAAAGTAGAGTGAATAAAGGGTACTCGCAAGGAAATGTAGCAGATCATTTACATATTTCAAGACAATCTATTTCGAAATGGGAAAATGGAAATAGTTACCCTGATTTAGATAATCTAGTAAAGTTGAGTACCTATTACGAAGTTTCGATTGACGAATTATTGAAAGAAAATCAAGAACTCAAAAAAAAAATAGAAGAAAATAAAGGTAAGATTGAAGAAAATGTTCAAAAATTAGCTTTTATTCGTGGATCAAGTGAAAAAGATGAAGGGTTAATTTTATTAGTTCTTTCTTTTTTGGGCTTTTTAATCACACCTTTAGGTTTAATTACTTCTCCTATTCTAATTTTTAGAAATAAAAAAACAAATACACTACATAAGTTCATTTACGTAGCATGTATTTGTTGTATAGCCTATAATTTATTTATCGGTTATGGAATTTTAAGTGATATCTTTAGTTGGGGAACAACTACTGTTGAGTATTTAGGGTAATTAATAAGTAATAGAAATTTTATTAGACAATAACTTTGCTCTTAAATTTATTGAAGTTGTAAATAACCCCCCCTTTTTTTTCAAGTAGTAAGTAGATTGAATGGAACTATCTAACTTTAGTTCTGCCTTTGTAAAGCTTCCTGTATAAGCCACAATAGATGGGGAGTATGCTTTTGTAATTTTATTTCCACTCACTGAAATTTGGTAACTAGCTTTCCATTGGCCAGAAGTAGACGCTGAAATTTTATAAGTGCCATTTTTAACAGCTCTTAAATAACTAGGCATTTCTTCAACTTCTATTATCAATTGATCTCCTTCTGGACTTATACTTTCAACTGATTGTATCCCTCCCTGTTTTAGGTCATAGACTAGTTTTGGTATGTCTGTAGAAAGATTTTCTTCCTCAGCTTGTACCTCTGTAATCCCTAAACTAAAAAAAGTGAAGCAGCTTAAAATAAAAATTGTTTTTTTCAAAATAATTCCTCCAAACATTATTTAATAACACATAAAATATAACAGATAATGTTTTATTAATAACGACTTTTTTATTTAATCGCCTTCTAAATGACATCTTTTAGTAAGGGAAAACAACTAAACTAAAAAAGGATTATACTGTTTTTTTTAGTGGTATAATCCTTTTTTAGTTCAATAGATCAGTCTAAAAAAAGTCATATAGTTACTTATTAAATCGAATGTTAACGGCTTTCATAGCTAACTCATAATTATCATTATCAAGAAGTGAAAAAATTTCTAATGGTGTGGAGCAATCATAATTATTATATAAATTAAAAGCTAATTCGACCATTTTTCTATTTCCACTACTAAAATCGACTTTCTCAAAACAATCTGTTTTAATCCAATGTTCCTCAAAATCATACAGGTTATCAATCTTTGCATACAGCTCTTTATTTTCACTAAAAATAGTGAACAAAGCTCTCCGTTCATGATTTTCTGGGTTTGTATTATCTCTTTCGATTAGTTTATAATAGTTTTCATTTTTCATTTTATCAGCTCCTAATTTTTTTATTTCCTGATGAAATCACTAGTTAAAAACCTAAACGAAAGTTTAATAACGTTGCGCTGATTTCATCTTCATTGATTCCGATGTAGCGTTTCGTGATTTTCTCGCTGCTATGACCGAATATCTCCATCAGTGTGGCTACGTCTTTAGTTTTCTTGTAATAGTGGTAGCCAAACGTCTTACGCAGCGTGTGCGTCCCAATATCGTCTCTTCCTAACAGCTTAGCGACCTTCTGAAACATCTGGTAGACCGTATTGACTTCTACATGACCTCCCTTGGTGCTTGAAAATAAATAATCATCTGTTGCCAGGTCTTTCGTGTACTCCTGGATCAAGTCCTGCAGACTACTCAAATACAAAATACGCGTCTTTCCCGTTTTCTTTTCGACAATACGGGGATTTTTTGAGGAAATCAGGTCTTTTTTCTTTAATTTTACGATATCCGACATGCGCAAACCGCTATTAATGCCAATCAAAAATAGAAAAACATCCCGATCTGCGTTTTTATTGCGCCTTAAACAGAATAAAAAGTCGTTTATTTCTTGTTGCGTGCGTAATGGTTGGACGTTGTAACTCATTTAAAAGCCCTCTCCTCTCACAAAAGTGATACATGATTTTAGTTATTATACCACATAATCGTGTGTTGGAGGACGATACAAAAAAAGAACCCTATGGGAATAGGGTTCCGGATACACGATTCTATACAATTTCATGTGTCTGAAATTCTTGTTTTCTGATTTATCAAATTAAGCTAGACAAAATATCTTCACTCATTTAACTCAAAAATACTTCCAATGACGTTTGATACTTCAATGTTTTTCTTGGAATATTATTTCTCTTATCTGCAACGGAGGAAATAAACAATTGTCCACTTGATTAAAATCCATTTCTTTTGGCAAGCCATATTTCCAAAACAAATCATTCGAATTCTCGTTTAAAACGCTTTGTGATGGTGTTCCAGTATCCGCGAAATAAGTAGCAACATCATGCTGGTTGCATAATGATTTCCAGTTAGAAAATTCTTTTCCACAATCAAACGTGATTGAGTGGAAGAAGTTTCTTGGAATAACTTGAAACCAGTGATTTATGGCTAGTTCAATATCGCTGGCCTTACGTCTATTGGGTTTTCTTTTCCCCTTCATTGTATTGTTGGTAATACTCAATGGACGTATGGCCTTCTTTTAAAAGGTTAATGACGGTGTAAATGGGTGTTCGCGTTCGATTTAAATAGGCGGCTATTTGGACAACTAAAATATTTTGGTGGTAATAAGATTCTATCATCACTAGCTCATCAGTGGTACGATGTGTGCAGGTCATTCGTGATCACTCCCCTGTCTTCTTTAGTCGGAAATATGGGTTGAGTGTACCACGAATGGCTTTTTTATTTGTCTAGCTTAAATTTACAATCGGCGTTTATTAACTTTTAAGACTCGAAAAAAGTTAGTTTTTACGCATCATAGGCTTGTTGGTACAATTTAATAATGTCTTCTTTTCTGCCAACTCTAGGATTAGAAAATGCATTGCCATCTTTCAAAGCATTTTCTGCCATCATATCAAAATCTTCTGGCAAAGCACCCAGAGACTTGATATTTGTTGGTATACCAACATCTTCAGAAATAAGAATCATCGCTTCAATAGCTTTATCGGCAGCTTCCCTAACGGATAATCCTGCAATATTCTCACCTAGTAATTCTGCAATATCAGAAAAACGCTCTGGATTACTAATAATATTCCATTTTTCAACAGTGGGCATCAACACAGCACAACACACTCCATGAGGAGCATCGTACTGCCCACCTAATTGATGAGCCATTGCATGAACATAACCTAGGTCTGCATTATTGAAAGCCATTCCAGCTAAAATTGAAGCATAGGCCATATTGGTTCTTGCTTCTACGTCATGTCCATTAGCTACGGCACGTCTTAGATATTTACTAATTAATTTTATTCCTTGAATCGCTTGGGCGTCTGTAATTGGATTTCTATTTACTGATACATACGATTCTACACAGTGTGTTAAGGCATCCATACCTGTGGCAGCAGTTAAGGCTGTCGGAATATCCAACATCAGCATTGGATCATTAAAGGAAACTAATGGGACGTTTCTCCAAGAAACAACAACAAATTTCAAATGAGTTTCTTCATTGGTTATAACCGCATGTCGTGTAATTTCTGAGGCCGTTCCAGCTGTTGTATTTACAGCCATTAGCGGTGGCAAAGGATTTTCTAATGTTTCAATTCCGGCAAGGGCTGGTAGGTTATCACCATTTGATAAAACAATACCAATTCCTTTTCCACAATCATGAGATGATCCACCACCTATCGTAATGATTGAATCACAATGATTATCCATATATAATTTTTTACCTTCTTTAACATTCCTTATTTTCGGGTTTGGTTCTACACCATCAAAAATAACGTATGCAATATCAGCTTTCAGTAAAGAACTTTCTGCTTGTTTAACTGGCCCGTTATCTAAGTTTCTTAAGAAAGCATCTGTTACAATCAATACTTTTTTCATATTCAACATTTTTGCTCTTTCTCCGACCTTTTCAACTACACCAGGACCAAAGAAATTTACATTAGGCATCATGAAATCATAGTTTTCTTTTTTCATATCGATCCCTCAATTCTATATATTTTCACTTATAAACGTGTTTTTTTTAATAGTCACTTTTTAAATTTATCGATTTATGTTGGATAATCCGAGTTCTAATCATTCTTTGAATTAAGTTAGGTTGGCTTACGATTATCCTGATAACATTAATATCCATTCTTTAATCTATATTTTTCAAATTTATTATTTTTTTGCCTTGCGCTTTTTGTAATCGCGTCCGAGTGCATCAGCTGCAATAATAGCTTGAGCGACACTTTCAGACGTCACTTTGAAAGTCATAGCATGGATAAATTCTTCAGTAATACAAGCCTTTTCTGCAACTTTAATAATTTATTCATAGTTTACTTCTTCTACATCTAAGTTTGCTAAAGAAATAGGCAAGCCAACAGATAAACAGAAATCTAATAATTTTTCGACTTCTTTTGTAGGTGCGTCTTCAAGGATCAGTTGGACAAACGTTGTAAAAGCTACTTGCTCTCTATGAAAGTAATTGTGAGGGCCTATTAAAACAGTTAGACCATTATAGATGGCATGGGCTGCAGCTAATCCACTCGTCTCAAAACCAAGTCCAGATAATAATATATTCGCTTCAATAATAGTTTCTAAAGCAAGTGTAACAACATTGTTATTACACTTGCTTTGCATTATAACCACTTTTAAGAACTGTTTCGTAATAAAATCTAGCTAATGTAAATAGAAACGATTGTACCTTTAGCAGGTTCGGTATCTCCTGAATAGAAGTCATTTAAAAAGATAACATTTACATTCGGATTCGAATGACGTGTTTGTTGCATGTGCTTCATAATAAGTAGCTAAAAAATGTCCGGAACGGGAGATTAAGAATCAAGTTGGAGCTTGCGCAATTACAGTAATATCCATCAGAACTACACTAGTATTTCAGATAAAGTAATCGCAATCATAAAAATGATGATCTGTGGTATACGATACGGCAGAATGACTATTCGGTGCATCAGTAGCTTTAATTGTTGGATAAACAATTAAAGTGTGACCAGTAGCAACTGTTTTAGAGGTATCAATGGCTTTTCCTCCATCCAAACCAACGATGACATCTGTTCCTTTTTCTTTTGCTATTTTTTTAAGTCGTTCGACTTCTTCGTGTGTTTCTTCTCCACCAAAGTCTGCCAGATACAATGTAATATCAAAACGTTTAGATGTTTGATCTAACTTATCTTGAAATTGGTTGATTTTTGAAATAAAAACTGCAGAATTTTATTTAGCAAGATTTGCTTTTTTTAGTTGAGATTTCACACTTAGTTTCATTAAAGTAACCATGGATATTGCACTTACAACACTTCCAACCCCTAAGGCTAACACAAATAATAATGGGTTAGTAATAGCGTTTGGTATAAGCACTAAGAACAAGCCACCATGAGGCGCTGTAACACCAATATTGAATGCTAAAGAAATAACAGAGCCTACAAAACCCCCTAACATAAATGATGGAATTGCTTGTTTAGGATAAGCAATTGCAAATGGGAGTGCTCCTTCAGTAATAAAACTCATACCTAATAATGTAGCAGTTTTTCCTGCTTCTTGTTGGTCTTCTTTAAACATATTTGGACGTACCATTGTTGCAATTCCCATACTGAGTGGCGGAATCATTCCAATAATCATAACAGCTGCCATAGGAGAATAAATTTGGCTAGAAAGTAAGGATACCGCAAACGCATAAACCATTTTAGAAATTGGACCACCTAAATCAAAATAAAAAATGCTAAAAGCAAGCGAAAGAGCGACAATACCTGCGTTATTTGTAGAAAGAGTAGTTAAAAATCCTGCAACCGTGCCCTGGATTGCGACTACTGGGGTTGCTATTACATATATTAAAAATAACCCTACAATTATAGTAGTAACTACTGGTATAACTACAATATTTTTAAGTCCACGGATTGATTCTGGGAATTTAACTTTTTTATTAATGAAAAGAGCGACATAACCTGCTAAATAACCAGCAAGAATTGCCCCTACGAAACCAGATCCTGTATTATGAGCAATAAATCCACCAATAATACCTGGAGCAAAACCAGATTTATCAGCAATATCATAAGATATAAAACCAGCAAGAACTGGGAACATAAGTGCCATAGCCGAATTTGAACCAATTTCATACAAAGCCCAAGCTAAACTGCCTTCATTTTCAAATGCAGTAATACCAAATGCAAATGATAATGCTATAGCAAGTCCACCAGCAACGACAATTGGAATCATATACGAAACACCAGCTAATAAGTGTTGATAGACACCTTTAGCACTCTTTCTTTCTGACTGAACCTCTTCACCTTGAACTCCTGTTTTTATATATGTTGATTTTTTATTTAAAGCATCAAGTAAGACATTTTTACCTTCTTTAATAGCTTTACCAGGTGAAACTTTTAATATATCTTTCCCAGCAAAACGCGTTTCATTAATTCCTTTCTCAATAGCGAGAACCACAACGTCAGCCTCTTCAATTTGTTCAAAAGTCAATGCATCCTCAACTCCAGCTGCTCCCTGTTTTTCAATGAAAATATCTATGTTTAATTCTCTGGCAGCTTGATCAAGTGCTTTTTCAGCCATGTAAGTGTGCGCTATTCCAGTTGTACAAGCAGTAACAGCCACTACTTTTTTACCTTCGTTGGATTCCATTTTATTTTTACTTTCCTTAATTGAATATTCATTATCTTGTTCATCGCTGTAATTACTAATTAGAGTCATAATGTCTTCTTTGTTTTTGATATTACTCATACTTTTTTTGAACTCATCTTCCATCAACAGTGTTGCAATTTTGCTGAGTATTTTTACGTGATCAGAAGAAGTAGAACTCGGAACAGCAATAAAGAAAAACTTATCTGCACTATTCCCTTCCAAAGACTCATATACAATAGGTTTTTTAGTTCTGATGTAAAGAACGCTGGCTGCCTTAACTGAGTCATCTTGTCCATGAGGAATAGCCCAATTATCACCCATCCCTGTAGGAGATAACTCTTCTCGATTTAAAAGTGCCTTCACAAATTTTTCTTTATTTGAAACTAGATTTAAATCGTAAAGTTGATTCGCAGCAAATTTAAACAAATCTGTTTTTGTCTCAACATCAACATCTAAGAAAATTTTTTTATTATTGATAACTTGGTTTATATTCATTTTGTATCACCTTTTCTTTTATAGTTATAGGCTGTGTTTCAAAAACTTTATAATAATGTTTTAAGCATTTTCTCATACCACGCATAGATTGTTCTCGGACATCAAAAATATTTTTTGTTTCATTTATATTTATTTCTTCATAAGCTGAATTTACAATATCTGTAAAAATATTTGTTTTGCTAATACCATTTTTAGCACATTTATTCAAATTATAATCACCTGAAGATGAACCCCCATGTAATACAAGAGGAGTATCAATGGATTTAGATATTTCTTTTAACACGTCAAATTTTATCTCAGGCTTTCCTTCGTATATACCATGCGCAGTTCCTATAGAAATAGCGAGAGAATCAACCCCGGTTAAATTAATGAATTCTGTTGCTTCTTCAAGAGTTGTGTAAAGAGAATCAGTATGCTCGTGATTTTCATAATTAACGCCGGACCCAACATGGCCTATCTCAGCTTCAACTACAACTCCTTTATTGTGAGCATATTTGATAATTTCTCTAGTTCTATCAACATTTACCTTAAATGATTCAGATGATGCATCGATCATTACCGAAGTAAATCCTAAGTCTACTGCTTCTTTTATTACATTTAGAGTCATTCCATGATCTAAATGAAGAGCTACAGGTACACTAGCTTCTTCAGCAACAACTTTTCCTATAGCAGCAGCTTCTTTCAATGTCAAAAGGTCTAAATGTACTTCTGCAAAACTCAATATTAAAGGTAAATTTAATTCCTCCGCAGTCTGAACATAAGCTTGCGCACTGTGAGAATCATAAAAGTCTGGAGCTGGGATAGAGAAATTTTCTTTTTGAGCGATTTCAAACATTTCTTTGGTAGTAACTAACATAGTTATTCCTCCTAATATATTATTAAATTTATTTGTTTAAGTATTGCACTCCTAATGCTTAATGTTAATTATACTTTATAAGAAAGCCTTTTCAATAAGTGTTCAATTTGTTGTTTAACAATCATTAAAGGTGTATAATTCAATCATAATTGATCAAAAATGTGCAAGAGGAGATATATTAATGACACCTTACGAAAGACAAGAAAAAATATTACAATTGTTAAATCGAAATAATTTCATGAGAACAAGTGTACTAAGTAAGCATATATTAGTCAGTACTGCAACGATTAGAAGAGATTTGAAGCATATGGAACAGAAAGGTACCATAAAAAAAGTATCTGGGGGAGCTTATATAGTAGGTAATAATTCAGACTTAGCTTACGAGTATACTAATAGAATCAGTTTAGAAAAAAAAAAAGTTATTGCTAATCTCGCAGTCAATTTATTAAAAAATGGAAGTATCGTTTTTATAGATGCAAGTACAACTGTTAATATATTGTTAGATAGAATTGATAATTTTTCTAATTTAACATTTTTGACAAACTCAATTTTTTCAGCTAAGAAAATTGCTGTTATGGAAAGTAAAGAAGTATATTTAATTGGTGGAAAAGTAGATAAGCTTTATATGCATACACATAGTCCATACTCTTCGGAAACAACAGACATGTATCATAGTGATATTACGTTTATTTCAGGAAGAGGATTAAGCAGTAAAGGGGTGTCTGAGACAAACTTAAACGAAGCTGCTATAAAAAGAATGTTTAGAGATAACACAGATTGTTTGGTTCTATTAATTGATAGTACAAAAATGAATAAAAACTATTTTCATATAAGTATGGATTTTGAAAGTATAGATGTGATTATATCTGATAAAAAGTTACCAGATAATTTAGAAATAATCGCTTTAGAGAATAATATTCGAGTTATTTATGAATAATTAAAAAAATATAAAACATTCCAACTATATAGACTTGAGGATGCTCTCAATATTATAAAAAATGTTATAGGGCTTGAAAAAGATTCGTTCTTCTGTAATGCAAGAACCGAGGCACATGTGACTAATGATGGTAGTCTTTATTATGGAATATGGCAGGAAATAAGAAAGGTGATGTCATATGAAAGAAAAATCAAAACCTACGAAAATATCAGAAGTAGCAAGAGGAATATCACGAACGGATTCTTATCGTGATATACTCACATCTGTCTTTGCAGTCGTCCTAGCATTTACAATTGGGGCAATTATTATATTCGCTATGGGGAATTTCCTTTGGAAGCTTATGGTTCATTATTCAGAGTAGCTTTAGGTAGTCCGCACGATATAGCTAATACAATAGAAAAAACAATTCCTTTATTATTTACCGGTTTGGCTGTTGCTATAGGGTTCAAAAGTAATATGTTGAATATCGGAGCCGAAGGACAGCAATACTTTGGGGGATTTAAACAAATGGATTTTACTTCCGATTATTTTCCTTGTAGGAATCATTGGAGGGGCTACAGCAGTGACCATTACTGGATACTTTAAAGCAAAATTTAATATTAGTGAGATTATTGTAGCTTTAATGTTGAACTCTCGATTGTTGGGAGTGTCATATTTCTGGACGCAATAGCGATTGGCTATTGATTTATAAATTTTACCCTACTCAAAATCTTGTCTTTTTTATCCGAACGGGGACACATTCAGATGTTTTTAACACACGAGAGCTCTTAAATGAAAGACGTTTCCGAACAGGAAATCGGCTTATTCATTAAGAGATTTTTAGTCCCTTTCGGATCATTTTCCACTGAACAAGAAGAGGAAAATCCCTCCAAAAATCCTATGCGAAAAAGGATTAGTTCGCATAGGATTTTTGGAGGGGAGATCTGGCCGCAAACGGTCAGATTTATTGAGGAGCAAAAGTTTAAAAACTTTGCTCTTTTTTTGTCCGTTTGCGAATAGCGAATCGGACGAAAAAATCCGCATTGTTACCTGTCGGACAGACAGATAACGGCGGACTCCTTTGGGGGTCTTAGGGGGAGCAGCGCATCCACCTAACAGGGAGTATTTGGGTACCAAATACGTAGCCTGTTGTTCTTGCAGTTATTCCTTTAGTTGTTTTACGACCAATTAAGGAGTAGAATAACTAAAGGAATAACTGCTTTTTTTGAAACGTTTTGACAAGGAGACCGAATAGGGAGCGTTGGTAAATAAGTGGAGAAAAAACGCACGGGATCTTAGGTCTGAAAGGCGACTGAATAAGGAGCGTTTTAGCCCTAAGATCCCGTTAGTCATGCAGCGAGGAACTGAGACCGAATAGGGAGCAGTTTAGAGAGGAGAGACTACATCCGTGAGCGAACAAAAAAAAGAGAACCGACGTGAAGAACGTCAAGTGAAATTTCGCGTGAACGAAACCGAATATGAGAAGCTCAGCTACCTAGCGGAGCAACAAGGGATGAGCGTGCCCAATTTTGTTAAAAGCAAGGCACAAGGGACTCGATTGCGGAATCCGAAAGTCGAGATTGAAGGAGCGAAAGAAATCGCTCGGCAGCTGCGGTATTACAATTCCAATTTGAATCAGTTAGTTAAATGGATCAACACCAACAAAACCATTTATGAACCAACTGAACTAAAAGCGATGGAACAACAATTAGCCGGTATTCAGGAAGGAGTGAGTGGCCTTTGGGAGCAATTATCAAGATAGCCAGTGCCACTAAAAATGGTTCAGCGACCGTCAACTACATTGCAAGACAAGGAAAGATTGACGTCCAGTTAACCAGTGCTCACCTCACTCCGCTGGATTATCAAGCAGCGCGAGAACAAATGCGCCAAACGCGAGAATTACTGGGCAAGACAAAAGGGCGTCAAGGCTATCACTTGGTCCAGTCTTTTGACGAGACCGATCAGTTAACACCTGTAAAAGCCCATCAGCTAGGGCAAGAATTCATGTCCGAATTAAGCAAGATGTATCCAGACCATGAAATTTACATGGCGACTCATACCGATACCGACCATCCGCACAATCATTTTGTGCTTAATGCAGTGAACAGTGAAACAGGCGCTAAAATGGCCATTAATCCTCCGGATATCTATGAAATGCATGAAATCAATAACGACATTTCAAAAAAACACCACTTGGTTGAACTGACGAAAGCTAAAAATAAGGTCTATCCGACCGAAATAGCCGCTTATACTCAAACTGGGAAGCAATATGAACGGGATTTAGTCAAAGAAAAAATTTATCATGCGAGAGATCAAGCCCATTCTTATCCGGAATTTAAACAAGCACTGTCTGCTTCAGATGTGGAACTAACGTCTGAGATTGGAAAAAGAGGTCAAACCATCCGACAAAAGTACGTGACTCATGATTCAGAAGGAAAAAAATGGACGTTTACCGCCTCAAGATTAGGCGAAGACTTTAAAAAGGAGCCGATTACCTATGCCATCATGGAACACCAACGAAAACGAGACAAACAACAAGCAGACAGAGAACAACTTGAGCGCAGCAACGCCGAAAGATTACGAGGACTTACTGCTAGCGTACGGGAAGTTGCGGACGAAGTACGAACAGAGCGCAGAACACATGAGTCTGCTCATCAGCCACCTCAACAATCTCGAGCAGTCGATCGAGACTTCGGATCAGAACGGTAAAAACCAACTGGCTTATCATCAGAGGCAAGATCAAGAAAGAAGCGAGTTGTTTCAAGACTTACTGACGGAAAATGAACAATGGAAACAACAAACAGCCGTTGATTTAAAGGATTATTCGCCTGAAAAGATGGAACAAAAGCTCGATAAGATCGTCTATCAGCATTTAGACGACTACCAAGAAAAATTGGATGCGGTCTTGCAGCAAGCGGATCATCAGGCTAAAAAAGAACGTCGGACCGATTGGATCGAACGCATCAGTATTTTAGGCATTGGGGCCGTTACCCTTCTAGCTATTTACGGGATGTTTTCGTTCTTTATGGGGATGTAGGCGATGGGATTATTTTTTGCGAAACTCATGTGACGTATTTTGCCTGTTTTAAGCGTTTTGGTGGTTTTGGTGTGTTCTTATCTAGTTTGGGACGTAAAGTTTCGCCACTGGCGGAAATCAGGCCATTTAAAGCGTGTTAGTCTAGTAGCTCTTGTTTCTTTAG
>NZ_JQLG01000002.1 GCF_000744115.1 Carnobacterium alterfunditum DSM 5972
AAAGTGATACATGATTTTGTTTAGCATACCATATATATCATGTATTGGAGGGCGAACTAAAAAAAGAACCCTATTAAAATAGGATTCCCGATACACGTTTTTATCTAATTTCATGTATGAAATTAGATAATATGATTTCAACTTACTACTTGGTTAATATGTTATTATCCCGACTTTGACAGTTGAAAAGCAGAAAAACAGCCAAAAACATTACCCTTAAGGGATTTTCAGCTGTTTTTTTGCTTTTTTAATTGTTGTACACACATTTATTTTCCGTAATTCCGAAGGAATTCCAGTGGAATGAATTGGCGCGTCCAATTTTTTCCAAGGAGTTCATTAATTCTTAGAAAATCCTCGTTTCCGAAAACTTCCCAATAACCTTTATCCAATGGCCGGCAACGTGCACTAAGCAAGGCGTTTTGAATTTTTTCTGGGCTAATCTGACCGTTCAACTTCCGTTCCAAAAGACGCATAATGGTGAGCGAAATGAAACAAATTAGGAAGTGAGCTTCGATATGAGGACGTGTCCAGACAAAGATTGGTCGAGCATCAAACGTTGTTTTCATAACCTTAAAACAGTCTTCAATGCGACTCAACGAGCGATAGGTTGCCAACATCTCTTTATCGCTCATCTCCGTCTCACTTGTAATCAGGACATTGATACCGTCAAATTGCTCATCAAAAGCGATTTGTTCTTCATCAATGGAGATATGAGGAGTTAGTTTTTTGATTTCACCTGTTTCCTCATCCACGTTTTCTACTTCCAAATAGCGTTTTCCGCCTTTTTTCATGGTCAATCGGAATCGCTCTGCTGCAGTCAGTTTCTCAGCATATTCCACAGATTTCTGGCGGCGAATCTTCTCCCGGTAATCATATTTCTGATTCCATGTCACGAGGATTTTCTCGGTAATTTCTTTCTTGTTTACAGTTCTCTTACGAATCATTGATTTCATCGCAAAGGTGTCCAAGTCATTAGCTAACCAACCTTCAGGATTTAATGCAAAAGTCTGGATATCTTTTGGTGCACCACGGGTGCCACGAACTTTTTGACTGAATAGGTATCCATTCTCATTCTGAAGTGTCTCGGATATATTTGCTTTACTGTTCATTCCCTTGTCCCCACGACTACGATCCGCTCGATGCCAAACTGCTTTTTAATCTGCTCTACAGCAGGGAGATACGTTTTTACATCTACACAGTTACCTGGGAATAGACGGAAGGCAATGGGAATTCCATTGGTATCCATGAATAATCCCATCTGAACAATCGGATTCGGCCTTTTTTCCTTACTCGGTCCTCTTTTTCGAAAAGCTGGTAGTGTTTCACCATCCACTTCGGTAGGTTCGTCATCCAAATCGGTCTCAAAATAGTAGTTGGTCACGTCATAGAAAACCAATGCTCCCGTACGTCCAACATTCTTCGTAATGGCACGATGCATCTGCAATTGAATTTGTTCACTCAATGAGCTGAAAGAATCCAATGCTCGATAAACATCTTGCTCTGTTAAATTGAAGTCGCCGAAGAGGTCCCGTTGGGACTGAACACTTCTTCGCTTACTTTGGGGATCCAACATTCTTTTCACCGTTAACAGACGACAGACTTTATCAAAATCAATTTTCGACTTTGTTCCTTTTTGATGTGTCCGAAATACTTGAGAAATTCCAAGACTGCGATAAATTTTGTCCAACAACATCCAGCCATAGTTTTGGAGTGGGTTATCTATTTTTTTGTTCAAATCCAGTGTAAGCGACAGTGTTTCTGGGGTCACTTGAAAATTCCCTGCTTTGACGTCCTCCTTTAGTTCTGTCAAAAATTAGGGTTTGTGGCTTCCAGATCTTTTAGCTTTCCTAATGACTTGATGGTGCGGTGTTTTACTTTATCCCCTTCGCGATAACCTTCCACAATCGAAACATAGTGTGTTCCTTCGCGATTCTTCGTTACTTTTATAAACATACCTCATTATACTATATACAACCGTATACAACAACATATAAATGAAGAAAACTTGCTATTTTTTCTGTAATAGCAAGTTTATCGCGTAATATATTCTGTGCCAACTGTCAAAGTCGGGAATATGATTTCAACTTACTACTTGGTTAATATGTTATTATAAAAAAACTTATTTCTAATTAGGAGGAGAATCCATGAGTCTATTTAAATTATATTGTCAATTTAATTTAAAAAGAAACCTGTATATAAAGAACTATTTGATATTGACTATATCAATTCAGTCTCTCCTTTTTATTTTGGTTTAAATATTGATATAAATAGCGTTGCTTATTCTAAATACCAGAAAAAAGTCGAAAAAATTTTTTTTAAAAGTAAAGTAGAAAGTTTTTTTGTAACGGAAACAAAATTTGAAGAAATAATAGAATATGCTAGTAGTTTTAATGTTGTAGTTAAAAATACTAATTTTAATTTTAGCCTGATAACTATTCTTTTGAACGGCATTTATTTAAACAAGATCTATCTAATAAAGAGATGTTTGATTATTTAAAAGAATTTAAAAGCCAAGGTGCCGAATTGAAGTCGCTTTCTCTAATGCTAAAAGGTAACAATGGGTTATTCTCATTATATGATGATGGGTTTATTTATCTTTCTAATGATGATATTGCAAAAGATAAGCTATTTAAAGAGTTTCTTGAATCTCTTTTAACGGGCAGGGGAAAAAATGAAAGTTATATTTAGACTACTTAAGATGTTTATTATCAGTATATCCACTCTGTTTATAATAAACAGTTTTCCAAGTTTAGATTCACTTTATAAAGCACTTGGTGTTACTGAATATTCCACTAAAGAGAAAATAGTTGCAATAATAAGCACATTTTTTTTAGGTATTATATTTGAATTTTTCCATACTTATTTAGAAAGTATGTCGCAGATAAAATTAAAATTTCTGTAACTTATTTGCAAAAAAAGATACCCATAACTAAATTAAATTTTAAAAAAAGCGTAGATATTCAGCATAAAGAAATTTATGAACCAGAAATTGTTAAAATAAATTTTTCTTTGAATGAAGGTACAGCTATAGGGTATAAGTTATTGAATAAGCTGAATGCAAAAGTAATTTTAGAATATAATCCTGATCAGTTTTCTACTGTAAAAAATGACGGAAGTATTATTCAAAACAATTCTAATGATGAATTAATTAGTAGAGATTCAAAGGGTTATATATATATGAATATATTTAACGGTTTTTCATCTGTTGGTGATTTTTCAATGGATCAGGAACTCTTTATTAAGCCTAAACATACACATATTAATAAATCTAGTTTAGTAATAAAAGTTCAAACAAATAATTGGGTTACAAGTTTATTAGCTAACACTTGTGTTGAAATAATAAATAATAAACTTATCTTGGAACGCAAGGAGGAGTAAATAATGGGATTACATACGAGAGTTATCAAGCTAAATACAACATTTACTTCTTTAGAAGATTTAAATAATACTATATTAACCAATACTAATAATAAAGAAATCTCTAAGTTGTCAAATCAAGAAAGAACAAGATATGAACAAGCAGATATTACTCTCTATTCAAAGTGGGAAAATAGACCTGGTATTGAGACTGGCATACAAGAGATAAATTTTTATGAGGATGTAATCAATACTGAGGTATTGTTTGACGGTAACGTTAGATTTCTAGTGAAAAAAGCATGTGTAGAATATCCAAAAAATAAAAAACGTGACTCAAATGATGTTCTTCTTTCCAAAGATATTAGAACAAATTATATAGAAATAGATGTTGTTTTCTTCGAAAAAGATAATGAAGTATATGTAATTATTTGCACGATACCTAATCATATAAATAAAGTTTTAAATTTAATTGATTCCGAAAACATTTCTCTAGAAAATGATAATTACATGATTAATGTTAATCAATTTTTGTGGCTTTTTTATCGCTATAGTACAAACAATAAAATGCTAGACGATAACTTAGAGATAGCCAATATAAGTAGTTTTACTGGTAATATTTTCAATGCAGAACATATTATTCAAGGAGTTAGTGACGTAACATCTACTTTAATTGTAACAAAGGCATTTGTGAGTTGTGGTCACCCTTTTACTAAAATGAAAGTTACTATGAATATACACGGTTACGGATTGGTTTTTCTTATAGATGAATATTCTAATTTGAATATAGAGGCAGAGTCTATTTTTTTAACACAACAAGATATATTAATAACTCTGCCTCTATATATAGTAGCGATATTAATTCCTTTAATTCAGCAATTGTATATGGAAGATGACTTTGAAGATAATTCACTTGTCCAAAGAGAATTTAGAAAGCGTATCGGTAAGGATGTTATTAATGAAATAATGGAATATAATAATATTTCAACTAATGATTTATAATATTTTTTTTGCAATTTCAAGAAATTAAACGAGGTGTTATTAGTTTTAGCATATTCTTTGATTAATTGAACTTATTGATTATCAATCCTTAGCGATACTACATTCATTAGAATTCCCCCCTCTAATTAACGAAAAAAATTCATAACCTCCCAAGGTTATGAATACACTACTCTATTTAATTTCATATATTATTATTTTTCATTATTTTTTTCTCATATAAACTAAATAATCGAGCTACTCGATCAATATCATTCTCAAATCCTGATGATTTGTAGGCTTTTTCAACTAATAAATCGAGCTTATAATGTGCTTTTCTTAAGTCATGAGGCATAGCAATATTGTCATACAAATCAGCTAAATTATCACCATTAGCAATGTATTTAGCTCTTATATCTAATATATTTGTTGCAGCTTTTGTGATTTCATCTTCTTCTTTTTCAGAAACAGTTGGGAAAACGAAGTTATTATAAACCATTGTATTTGAATATCTGAAATCACCTTTTAATTTCCCACCAATAGTTTCAAGCCATAACATATGCATTTTAGAAACTAAAATACCAAATAAATAATGTGTGGCATTTGGTATTTGAAAGCTAGAATCGCTACATACTGTAGGATACTCAGCATAAGCAATAGGTACATATGATCGTTGAACCGATGAAACTCTCGGGATAATTAATATATCACTATCAGAAGCTGCGTCCTGTTTAAATAATGTTGGATAATCTGCCCATTTATTTGTAGATGGTGCTGAACTATTCAAACGCATTTCTCTAACTTTTTCTACACGTTCTTGTACTAATGGCATATTTCGTAGATCTCTAGCAGGGCAGTCTTTCAAATATAAGCAATATCTTACTTTCCCGTTGATTATGTCATCAGCACCAACGTACGGACGAATATACTTTTTTGCTAAAGGATTTTTTTCGATTATTTCTTTTTTTTCCTGAGCATTTAATATTAAGTGACCTCCATCAGTTGGTTTTGTTCCATATTCCATTTTTTGAGCATCTGATATAGGCGTTCTTCTTTTTTTTATAAATACTATTGGTGCTTCAAGTAAATACTGATTAATAACACTTACATTATTTATATTTGGCTCAAATTGTATATCAGGATATGAAAATAACTTTTTCTCTTTTACTTGCTTAGTGTAAGTAAATCCGATAATAATACAATAAACAGCTGCATTACTTTTTGCTTCATTCGTCCATTTAAACGTTTGATGTGCGAAAAAGATATCTAGTTCCATTTCATCTATTAAGTAAGGCCAAAGATTAATCGCATGTTCACCCTGAACAATTGAATTAGTAGAAACAAATGCAACTTTTATATGTTTTTTTTGGTAAATATACTGCGCTGCTTTAATATACCAACACGCAACATAATCTAGGTGTCCCTTAGTTCTAAGTACCGAAGCAACTTTTTCTACTTCTTTTTTTTGTATATCATCTAAAAAACTATTTCCAATAAAAGGTGGGTTCCCAAGAACAAAATCACAATCTCTTGAATCTAAAACATTTACCCAATTAATATCTAAAGAATTATCGTTAACAATATTAGCATGTTCTCCTAAGGGCAACCGTGCAAAAGAAGCTCCAAAATAAAGACTAGCTTCAATATTCATTTGGTGATCTATAATCCATAAAGCAACTTGTGCAATTTGAGCTGAAAAAGAATCAATTTCAATTCCATAAAATTGATTTACATCACATTTAATGATGCTATTAAAATCTAACGATATATCCAATTGGAAGGCTTCATAACCGTATTCTTCATAATTCTTATATTTTAATACTTCTAGTTCAAGTTTACGTATTTCTCTATAAGCAATTATCAAGAAATTTCCTGAACCACATGCAGGGTCAAAAAATTTCAATCCTGAAATTTTTTGTTGAAAATCGTTTAATAATCGAATCTTATTTCTTTTTAAATCCTTTATACGATTAAATTCATTCCACAAGTCATCTATAAATAGAGGCTTAATAACTTTCATAATATTTTCTTCGCTTGTATAATGAGCTCCTAATTGGCGTCTTTTTTCTCTATCCATAGCACTTTGAAACATAGACCCGAAAATAGCAGGGCTAATTCTCCCCCAATCTAAATTACTACATTCCAATAATATGTTCCTCATTTCTTCGTTAAAAACTGCCGTACGAGTACGCTTAGTAAAAAGTGAACCATTAACATATGGAAATTCATTATAAATAGAATCGTCTATTACTCTTTGACCTATCGGTGTATCAAGAATCTCAAATAAATATTGTAATTTAGGAGCTAAGTCTGTTCCATCTTCATTGGTGTTATCTTCCAAAAAATCACGAAACAATCCTTTATTGAAAATTCCAGTATCATCTGCAAACAAACAAAATACTAAACGGACTAATAACGTATCTAAATCATCACCTGTATAGTTAATTGATTGCAAAGAATCATGGATTTTACCCATCATTTCGGCTGCTTTATTATTAACTGGATCTTGTGGCTTAATATCGTGTTTTTCATACCCTGCAATAAAACTAAATAATTGAACATTTTTATAAAGATCCGATAAATCAAATTGGTGTATTTCTCCATCGTCTAAATCATATAAACGGAAATGTTCAAAATCACTTACTAATATGTATTGAGGTAAATCCCTATCTTTAATACCTTCAAAATAGTTTGTTGCTTGCGTATAGGCTTTATCAAGATCTCTACCTTTACTTTTATGTTCGATTAACAACTTGCCTTTCCATAACAAATCAACAAATTTAGTTTGTCCTTCTATTTTTACTCTTTCTTCGAAAGTAGCTACCCTACGCCTGCTAATGCCAAACACGTCAAAGAATTCATTCCAAAACGTTTTTGATTCAGCATTTTCACTTGTTTCATCTGCCCATTCATTTTGAAATTGTAAAGCTCTACTTCTTATTTCATCCCATGATAAAACTGCCATGCTTTCACTCCTACTATTTTATTTTCTTAATTTAAAAAAGTCCGTCCATTTTCTTTTATTATTTGTAAAAGTTATGTCCATCTCAACTTCATCATCTTTAAGTGTCAGTTCTAATTTTTCTATTTTTTAATTTGCTTGCAATGTTAAAACTTGCTGATTCTTTTCATAGAAACCTAACTACTACATAACCCACTATCATTATAACAAGAAACAGTACCAAAGTTTGTATCCTATTTTTGACCGTATTAAGGTAAGTTATGATTAAAGCCTTATTAAAACAAGTATTTTCTTAATATTACCACAAATTTTCATTGTTTTACATAATTTGTAACGCTATTGTATTTACAAATGCATTACAAAAGCATATAATTATGATTAACAAGGAGGCGATTTAAGTGGAAACAAAACAAAAAAAAGCAGTCGTACAAGTTCGCATTGACGAAACCGTTAAAAGTCAGGCCGTAGCCGTTTTAAATAACCTAGGTATGGACACGAGCACGGCTATTAATGTCTTTTTTAGACAAGTCATTGCTGAAAATGGTCTGCCATTTCAACCAAAACAAGCAAAATTCAATACTGAAACCCTTGCAGCCATTAAGGAATCGGACGAAATGGTCAAAAATGGAACAGGCAAACGCTACACTTCTGTTGACGATCTTTTTGAGGATAGTTTAGGAGAATAGCCGCTATGTTGGAAATGAAGCAGACAACCCAATTCAAAAAAGATGTTAAACGCTTAAAGAAACGGAATTACAAGCTTGAAAAACTAAAAACGGTCATGCAAATGATTGTTGAAGAAGTACCTTTACCAGAGGAAGAATACCGCGCTCACGTCTTAATGCCAACAAAAGATTACCTCGATTGTTGGGAGTGTCATATTTCTGGACGCAATAGCGATTGGCTATTGATTTATAAATTTTACACTTCTCAAAATCTTGTCTCTTTTATCCGAACGGGGACACATTCGGATGTTTTTTGATACACGAAAACTCTTAAATGAAGGACGTTTCCGAATAGGAAATCGGCTCATACATTTAAGAGCTTTTCTTGTCTTCCTGAACGATTTCTAATGGGGATGCAAGACACTGATCCCTCCAAAATTTCATGCGAAAAATGGTTTGTTCGCAGAGGATTTTTGGAAGGGGAAACTGGCCGAAAACGGTCAGGTTTTACGAGGAGAAAAGTTGATAAACTTTATTCTTTTTTTGTCCGTTTGCGAGCAGCGAATCGGACGAAAAAATCCGCATTTTTACCTGCCGAACAGGCAGATAACGGCGGACTCCTTTGGGGGTCTTAGGGGGAGCAGCGCGTCCACCTAACAGGGAGCATTTGGGTACCAAATACGTAGCCTGTTGTTCTTGCAGTTAATAATCTAGTTGTTTTACGACCGATTAAGGAGTAGAATAACTAGATTATTAACTGCTTTTTTTGAAACGTTTTGACAAGGAGACCGAATAGGGAACGTTGGGAAATAAGTGGAGAAAAAACGCACGAGATCTTAGGTCTGAAAGGCGACTGAATAAGGAGCGTTTTAGACCTAAGATCTCGTTAGTCATGCAGCGAGGAACAGAGACCGAATAGGGAGCTGTTTAGAGAGGAGGGACTAAGCCCGTGAACGAACACAAAAAAGAGAACCGACGCGAAGAACGTCAGGTGAAATTTCGAGTAGACGAAGCCGAATATGAGAAGCTCAGTTACCTAGCAGAACAACAAGGCATGAGCGTGCCAAATTTTGTTAAAAGCAAGGCACAAGGGACTCGATTACGAAACCCGAAAGTCGAGATTGAAGGAGCAAAAGAAATTGCTCGGCAGCTGCGGTATTACAATTCCAATTTGAATCAGTTAGTCAAATGGATTAACACCAACAAAACAATTTATGAACCAAACGAACTACAAGCGATGGAACAGCAGCTATCCGGTATTCAGGAAGGAGTGAAAGGCCTTTGGGAGCAATTATCAAGATAGCCAGTGCCACTAAAAATGGTTCAGCGACCGTCAACTATATTGCAAGACAAGGAAAAATTGACGTCCAGTTAACCAGTGCTCACCTCACTCCGTTAGATTATCAAGCAGCGCGGGAACAAATGCGCCAAACAAGAGACTTAATGGGCAAGACAAACGGGCGTCAAGGCTATCACTTGGTTCAGTCTTTTGACGCAACCGATCAGTTAACACCTGTAAAAGCCCATAAGCTAGGGCAAGAATTCATGTCCGAATTAAGCAAAATGTATCCAGACCATGAAATTTACATGGCGACTCATACCGATACCGACCATCCGCACAATCATTTTATGCTTAATGCAGTGAACAGTGAAACAGGCGCTAAAATGGCCATTAATCCTCCGGATATCTATGAAATGCATGAAATCAATAACGACATTTCAAAAAAACATCATTTGGTCGAACTGACGAAAGCTAAAAACAAGGTCTATCCGACCGAAATAGCCGTTTATACTCAAACAGGGAAGCAATATGAACGGGATTTAGTCAAAGAAAAGATTTATCATGCGCGAGATCAAGCTCATTCCTATCCGGAATTTAAACAAGCACTGTCTGCTTCAGATGTGGAACTAACGTCTGAGATTGGAAAAAGAGGTCAAACGATCCGACAAAAGTACGTGACTCACGATTCAGAAGGAAAAAAATGGACGTTTACCGCCTCAAGACTAGGCGAAGACTTTAAAAAGGAGCCGATTACCCATGCCATCATGGAAAACCAACGAAAACGAGACAAACAACAAGCAGACAGAGAACAACTTGAGCGCAGCAACGCCGAAAGATTACGAGGACTTACTGCTAGCGTACGGGAAGTTGCGGACGAAGTACGAACAGAGCGCAGAACACATGAGTCTGCTCATCAGCCACCTCAAAAATCTTCAGACGTCGATCGAGACTTCGGACAAGAACGGTAAGCAGCAACTGGCTTATCATCGAAGCCAAGAACAAAAAAGAATGGAGCAATTTCAAGATTTACTGACGGAAAATGAGCAATGGAAACAACAAACAGCCATTGATTTAAAAGACTATTCGCCTGAAAAGATGGAACAAAAGCTCGATAAGATCGTCTATCAGCATTTAGACGACTACCAAGAAAAATTGGATGCGGTCTTGCAGCAAGCGGATCATCAGGCTAAAAAAGAACGTCGGACCGATTGGATCGAACGCATCAGTATTTTAGGCATTGGGGCCGTTACCCTTCTAGCTATTTACGGGATGTTTTCGTTCTTTATGGGGATGTAGGCGATGGGATTATTTTTTGCGAAACTCATGTGGCGTATTTTGCCTGTTTTAAGCGTTTTGGTGGTTTTGGTGTGTTCTTATCTAGTTTGGGACGTAAAGTTTCGCCACTGGCGGAAATCAGGCCATTTAAAGCGTGTTAGTCTAGTAGCTCTTGTTTCTTTAGTCGTTTGTTTCAGTGTGTTGCTTTTATTAGGGTATTCAACCCAATCAAAAATACCGTTTGGATCGAAAATTGCGGACATTTCTGCGGAACAACAAGCCATAAAGGATCATAAACTAGCGATTGAAGCGGAAAAAGTAGCGACTGAAGAAAAAGATGATCAAATTAAAGACCAACTAGAAGCGGCTTTAGATGTAGCGGATAGTGAATTAGGGGTTGTTGTCATAGAAAATAAGGTTTCGACCATCGTTACGAAAGAATGGTTTGCCGAAAATCAACAACTCAGCGATCAATTATCAGATGATATCGCTCGAGAGGACTATACGAGTCGTTTTGAGGCGATTAAATACTATTTCTTGAGGTAAATGGTCTATTTACATTGATTACCAGTCAAACGTTTAAGAGAGCTGTTTTTTTGAAGATTAACGAATGCAATGGTTCTAACCGTCGAGCGTCAGTCGAGACATAGAACGCTGCAGATGGGTTTGAACTTATATTTTTTTGGGACTTGCGTAGCAAGTTTTCCTGTCTTTATATTATTATTATTTATAAAAAAATTTATAGCTAATTGTTTTATATATCTTTTATAAATCTTTTTAAAACCTTTTTAAAACCTTTTAAGAAGGTTTTATCCTTACTCCCAAAAGGGATAGAGCTACATTAAGGGGACACTTTGTTGCTATTAAGGGGACACTTTGTTGCTATTAAGGGGACACTTTGTTGCTATTAAGGGGACACTTTGTTGCTATTAAGGGGACACTTTGTTACATGAATATCTTGATAAAATGTCTTTTTATAATCGTTTTATTGTACTAACTAAATCAATCTGATATTATTAAAGGTACATAAGTTTTTTTGCGTCCCTTTAATGAATGGAGGTTACCTTTTGAGTAATGAAATAGTTAAATACAACAATATTATGAATGAAGTTAGTTTTAGAAAATTTAATCCTGTTGAGTTCGATTTATTTTTCTCTTTATGTTCAAAAATGAAACTTAAAGGATCCGAACCAATTACCTTAACTTTTGACGAAGTAAAAAAGCTAACAAATTATTCTTCTAGAGATAAAGTTCGATTTATTCATGATTTAGAAAATATGTACTCAAAAATGCTTAATTTAAATTTTCGTTATGAAGATGAATCTGAAATTGTTCGTTTTGTATTGTTTCCAATTTATAGAATTAATAAAGAAAAAAGCACTGTAACTATAGGAGTTAATCAAGAGTTTAGCTATGTTTTAAATGAAATTACAACTAACTTTACACGATTTGAATTAGAAGGATTTACGGAGCTAAGAAGTGGTTATGCTAAAACAATGTTCCGATTGCTAAAACAATATAAAAGCACAGGCTTTTATATTGTTAAAATTGAAGAATTTAGACGAATACTAGATATTCCAGAAAGCTATAGAGTAGCAGATATTGATAAAAGGGTATTACAGCAAATAGAAAAAGAATTATCTCCTCTTTATAAAAAATTTGAGATCGTAAAGAAGAAAAAAAAAGGCCGTGGTCGTGGTGGGATAGTTTCCCATTTAGAATTTAATTTTTTGGAAAAATTACCTCTTGAAAAACATGAAGTACCTCTCCATAATTGGTTAGAGCAATAAGGCGATTTTTTTTACATTGTATATCTCTATAAAAGTATTTAAAATAACTTTATATGAGTATTTTAAGGTGGTGCGTTATGAAAGATGTAGAAGGTGTTACAGAATACATAACTACAGAAGAAGCAGCTAAAAAACTTGGTATACAACTACCTACACTTAGAAAATACGCTGGAATGATTGATAAAAATGCAAAAGGTGGAAAATACTTTGAACGAGATGATAGAAATTATCGTTTGTATACTAAAGATAATATAACAACTATCAATCAAATTATTGCATTGAAAAGTCGCCCGAAAATGACTATAGAGACTGCTATAGAGCAGGTGTTGAATATGGAATATAACGTTGATACACCTAGTGAAATAGAAAAACATAACGCTGATAATAACGATATAACGTCGTTACAAAAGTTGCTGATTAGCCAGAATGATCTAATACAAAAAAAAGATGATCAATTATTGCGATATGATAATCAAATAATTAAGTATAATGAAACAATTAATCATTATGAAAATTTAGTTAAAAATTTAATGGAAAATAACATAAATCTAGCAAACCAAGTAGAAATCATGATTAATAACCAAGAACAGCTCGCGTTAGATAAAAAAGAAGAACCGTTACCACTAGAAAAGGTTCCTGAAAAACAAGGATTTCTAAACCGAATTTTCAAAAAATAATATAGTTTAAATTAGAATAACCAAGTAACCCCGCTATTATTAATGATGGCGGGGTTACTTGGTTTAATGGGAGTTATGTTAAGTAGGATAGTTAATACCAATCAAATTCTACTTTTCTTTTGAGCTTTAAATCAATATCATTTTCTTTTAGAGCGTTTTCGAATTGTTTGACTGAATCATACTCTTTAGACTCTCTAGTATCCTTATTAATGATTAAGTAATAATCACTTGAATAGACAGCAAGTTTATCCGTTTTGCTAGCCGCTATAATGTATTCGTTATTCCAGTTTAGCTTGTCAATAGTATCAGAAAATTCAACATGATTTTCGCCATCATCATATTGAAGTATTGAAAAAGAAGCAGAAATAGAGTTTACACTGTAGTAACTATCTATTCTTATTTCATGCGCATCGGGCGAGACCCCTGGCGCACGATATTGATTATCAGGATTTGTTAAAATATATTCACGACTGAACATCCAAATAAAAGGTAATGAAATCAATATAAGAAATACTAATGACAATGCTAGGATTTTTTTTTTCATTTTATATAGGCTCTCCTATAGGTAAATTTGTAAAATATAATATATAGAACAGTTATAGTATACGCTGTAATTTAATTTATAGATAATTATAACAAAAAATGAGTGTTACATTGAATAATTTATTACAATGTTATATTTACGAATTAATGTTAATGTCTGCATTGCAAAACAATAATTATTACCAAAGCCAACAGCGATGTCATCGTATTGGCCGTCCCAAGCAAAGTCAAAGGCGTCAGTTATTTTATATACTGCCTTATAACCACCAGAACTTAGTTTAGTAAAAGTAACATTGTACTTTACTTTATTTAAAGAAGTATGAAGTTCTCCTGCTGTAAATTGGTAGCTTCCACTTACAGTCCCATAGCTTTTCCCTTTTCCAATAATTTCATCATAAAATTTAAGATATACATTAGCATTTATGCCTTCATAAGTAGCTACTTTTTTTGCCCATGCATCGTTATTAGAAATATAATCTGCAGGTTTCCAATTTAAATCTAAAAGTTTTGAATTTGGTGTTAGTGCATAGTTCATGTATTTTGCTGTTTGAGGATGACCTTTAGCTTTTACAAGCAGTATACCAGCAGCATAAGCTGCTCTAGCAGCTTCAATAGGATTTATTGCTCTATTTTGTTTATTTTGAATAGTATTTTTTTGAAGTTCATCTATTAAGACTTTTTCCTGTTCTATTTCATTTGAAGTGATTTCTGCTTGTTCTATAGAGTCTATTAATAACTCATTTAATTCTTCAGAAGAACCTTTAATATCTGTTTTAAACAGTTCTATAATCCCATTAATATAGTTTTCATTACCTTTATCTTGCTCTATAGCTGTAGAAATCTTTTCTTGTGTAGTTGGATATATGTCATATGTCAATTCTTCAGCACTAGCTGTAGTTTGATTTCCAAAAAGAAACATAAATCCTACACTTGCAAATATAATTATTTTTTTCATAGTTATTTTTTCCTCCAAATATAATTTTTTTAAATCTCTCTTGCCTCTCGAATATTTAAAATATTGTAGCTGTTGAATAGAGGTTTTCTATGTATGGTAGAGATCAATATTATCTAAATAAAAAAAATAACATTTCATGTTAGCGCCTCCTATATTTGATACAGTAATTATCCCAAACTAATAGCATAATAAATAGAACTCAATAGTTTACATCTTAGCAACCATTAGGTGCTAACAGAGGAATAAGGTGTTTTTAATCTTCTAAATCAGACTTTCGAAGGAAACAATAACCTAAAACAATTAAAACGTAACCAAAAATAAAATTTTGGGTGAAAACAGCCAAAATAGCAACACTAAAAATAAGGATAGACAAAAATTGATAACCGTTTCTTTTAGTTATTTTTTTCATTATGATATCTCCCATAGCTATTCTCCTAACCTAGTAGTTCATAATCAAATTATCTATCTAATCTTATAAAACGAAAAGAACGCAGTGGTTTACATCTTAGCAACCATTAGGTGCTAAAAAGCAACTAATGACTGATAGTCAATGATCTTTACTTTCGGTATGATAGAACAAAGAGAAAAAGAAGGAGGAAGAAGACAGATGGCATTAGGAGAACGATTGAAAGAAAGTAGAGTGAGTAAAGGGTACTCGCAAGGAAATGTAGCAGATCATTTACATATTTCAAGACAATCTATTTCAAAATGGGAAAATGGGAATAGTTACCCTGATTTAGATAATCTAGTAAAGTTGAGTACCTATTACGAAGTTTCGATTGACGAATTATTGAAAGAAAATCAAGAACTCAAAAAAAAACTAAAAGAAAACAAAGGTAAGATTGAAGAAAATGTTCAAAAATTAGCTTTTATTCGTGGATCAAGTGAAAAAGATGAAGGCTTATTATTATTGATTATTGCTTTCATAGGGAGCCTGATTCCTCCAATTGGTTTGATTATAGCTCCTATTATTATTAAGAAAAACAAAAAAACAAACACACTTTATAAGTTTGTTTACTTAGCGTGTGTTTGTTGTATGTTAGTGAACGTTTATGCGCTCTACTTTACAGTAGGTAATTATTTAGGTTGGGGCACGACTACAGTAGAATTAGTGGATTGATTTAATAAGTTACAATAATACTGTTATTTTGAAGTTTCGCACGAACATTAACAGAACTATTAAGTGTAAGAATAGTCATATTTATGTAATAGGTCGCTTGTTTAGTGTTATCTACCTTTAAACTTGAATTACGTACACTTCCTAAATAATTTGTTATAGAAGGTGAATGAGCTCTAGTAATAGCATTTCCTTTTACATCTATTTTATAGCTTACTTTCCACTGCAGAGATCGTTCTTTGGTAACTTTATAAGTACCATTACTGACACTACTTGCAGCTCTTAAAAAATGTGATTCTTCTTCAACTTTAATTATGTAAGCTTCACCTAGATCACCTTCAACTTCAAATTGCTGTATTCCACCTTGTTTCATGTCATAAACCACACTATTCTCTGGTAATGGAAAATTTCCTTCAGCGTGTACTTTTGTAGTAGCGATAAAACTAAAAAAAGCGAAACAACCTAAAAGAAAAAAATTTTTTTCAAATGAATTCCTCCAAACATTATTTAATAACATATAAAATATAACAGAATAAGCATAAGGATGTGTAGTATTAAAATGAAAACTAAGAAACAAATTGGAATAATACTAATATTAGCATTACTAACATATGTATTAAGAGTTACTGTAGGATTTTCAAATACTGTAGATACTATAGTTTTTGCTCTATTCATTTTATTAGGTTGCTGGTTTACTTATACTAATTATAAAAATAAAGCTAAATAATCAAAAAAATGAGACTCATTAAACTTAATGAGTCTCATTTTTTGATTATTATTAAATATCTTAATTTAAAAACCTAGTCTAAAATTCAATAAAGTTTCACTGATTTCATCCTCATTGATCCCGATATAGCGTTTCGTGATTTTTTCGCTGCTATGACCGAATATTTCCATCAGTGTGGCCACGTCTTTGGTTTTCTTGTAATAGTGGTAGCCGAAAGTCTTGCGCAGCGTGTGCGTGCCGATATCGTCTCTTCCTAACAGCTTAGCGACCTTCTGAAACATTTGATAGACCGTATTGACTTCTAAATGCCCGCCTTTGGTACTTGGAAATAAGTAATCCTCTGGTTCTAGGTCTTTTGTATAGTCTTGGATCAAGTCCTGAAGACTACTCAAATACAAAATACGGGTTTTCCCTGTTTTTTTCTCTACAATACGGGGATTTTTTGAAGAAATAAGGTCTTTTTTCTTTAATTTAACGATATCCGACATGCGCAAACCACTATTAATGCCGATCAAAAACAGAAAAACGTCTCGATCTGCGTTTTTATTGCGCCTTAAACAAAATAAAAAGTCATTTATTTCTTGCTGCGTTCTTAATGGTTGGACGTTGTAACTCATTTAAAAGCCCTCTCCTCTCACAAAAGTGATACATGATTTTGTTTAGCATACCATATAATCATGTATTGGAGGGCGAACTAAAAAAAGAACCCTATTAAAATAGGATTCCCGATACACGTTTTTATCTAATTTCATGTATGAAATTAGATAATATGATTTCAACTTACTACTTGGTTAATATGTTATTATCCCGACTTTGACAGTTGAAAAGCAGAAAAACAGCCAAAAACATTACCCTTAAGGGATTTTCAGCTGTTTTTTTGCTTTTTTAATTGTTGTACACACATTTTATTTTCCGTAATTCCGAAGGAATTCCAGTGGAATGAATTGGCGCGTCCAATTTTTTCCAAGGAGTTCATTAATTCTTAGAAAATCCTCGTTTCCGAAAACTTCCCAATAACCTTTATCCAATGGCCGGCAACGTGCACTAAGCAAGGCGTTTTGAATTTTTTCTGGGCTAATCTGACCGTTCAACTTCCGTTCCAAAAGACGCATAATGGTGAGCGAAATGAAACAAATTAGGAAGTGAGCTTCGATATGAGGACGTGTCCAGACAAAGATTGGTCGAGCATCAAACGTTGTTTTCATAACCTTAAAACAGTCTTCAATGCGACTCAACGAGCGATAGGTTGCCAACATCTCTTTATCGCTCATCTCCGTCTCACTTGTAATCAGGACATTGATACCGTCAAATTGCTCATCAAAAGCGATTTGTTCTTCATCAATGGAGATATGAGGAGTTAGTTTTTTGATTTCACCTGTTTCCTCATCCACGTTTTCTACTTCCAAATAGCGTTTTCCGCCTTTTTTCATGGTCAATCGGAATCGCTCTGCTGCAGTCAGTTTCTCAGCATATTCCACAGATTTCTGGCGGCGAATCTTCTCCCGGTAATCATATTTCTGATTCCATGTCACGAGGATTTTCTCGGTAATTTCTTTCTTGTTTACAGTTCTCTTACGAATCATTGATTTCATCGCAAAGGTGTCCAAGTCATTAGCTAACCAACCTTCAGGATTTAATGCAAAAGTCTGGATATCTTTTGGTGCACCACGGGTGCCACGAACTTTTTGACTGAATAGGTATCCATTCTCATTCTGAAGTGTCTCGGATATATTTGCTTTACTGTTCATTCCCTTGTCCGCCACGACTACGATCCGCTCGATGCCAAACTGCTTTTTAATCTGCTCTACAGCAGGGAGATACGTTTTTACATCTACACAGTTACCTGGGAATAGACGGAAGGCAATGGGAATTCCATTGGTATCCATGAATAATCCCATCTGAACAATCGGATTCGGCCTTTTTTCCTTACTCGGTCCTCTTTTTCGAAAAGCTGGTAGTGTTTCACCATCCACTTCGGTAGGTTCGTCATCCAAATCGGTCTCAAAATAGTAGTTGGTCACGTCATAGAAAACCAATGCTCCCGTACGTCCAACATTCTTCGTAATGGCACGATGCATCTGCAATTGAATTTGTTCACTCAATGAGCTGAAAGAATCCAATGCTCGATAAACATCTTGCTCTGTTAAATTGAAGTCGCCGAAGAGGTCCCGTTGGGACTGAACACTTCTTCGCTTACTTTGGGGATCCAACATTCTTTTCACCGTTAACAGACGACAGACTTTATCAAAATCAATTTTCGACTTTGTTCCTTTTTGATGTGTCCGAAATACTTGAGAAATTCCAAGACTGCGATAAATTTTGTCCAACAACATCCAGCCATAGTTTTGGAGTGGGTTATCTATTTTTTTGTTCAAATCCAGTGTAAGCGACAGTGTTTCTGGGGTCACTTGAAAATTCCCTGCTTTGACGTCCTCCTTTAGTTCTGTCAAAAAATTAGGGTTTGTGGCTTCCAGATCTTTTAGCTTTCCTAATGACTTGATGGTGCGGTGTTTTACTTTATCCCCTTCGCGATAACCTTCCACAATCGAAACATAGTGTGTTCCTTCGCGATTCTTCGTTACTTTTATAAACATACCTCATTATACTATATACAACCGTATACAACAACATATAAATGAAGAAAACTTGCTATTTTTTCTGTAATAGCAAGTTTATCGCGTAATATATTCTGTGCCAACTGTCAAAGTCGGGAATATGATTTCAACTTACTACTTGGTTAATATGTTATTATAAAATAAACTTATTTCTAATTAGGAGGAGAATCCATGAGTCTATTTAAATTATATTGTCAATTTAATTTAAAAAAGAAACCTGTATATAAAGAACTATTTGATATTGACTATATCAATTCAGTCTCTCCTTTTTATTTTGGTTTAAATATTGATATAAATAGCGTTGCTTATTCTAAATACCAGAAAAAAGTCGAAAAAATTTTTTTTAAAAGTAAAGTAGAAAGTTTTTTTGTAACGGAAACAAAATTTGAAGAAATAATAGAATATGCTAGTAGTTTTAATGTTGTAGTTAAAAATACTAATTTTAATTTTAAGCCTGATAACTATAATTCTTTTGAACGGCATTTATTTAAACAAGATCTATCTAATAAAGAGATGTTTGATTATTTAAAAGAATTTAAAAGCCAAGGTGCCGAATTGAAGTCGCTTTCTCTAATGCTAAAAGGTAACAATGGGTTATTCTCATTATATGATGATGGGTTTATTTATCTTTCTAATGATGATATTGCAAAAGATAAGCTATTTAAAGAGTTTCTTGAATCTCTTTTAACGGGCAGGGGGAAAAAATGAAAGTTATATTTAGACTACTTAAGATGTTTATTATCAGTATATCCACTCTGTTTATAATAAACAGTTTTCCAAGTTTAGATTCACTTTATAAAGCACTTGGTGTTACTGAATATTCCACTAAAGAGAAAATAGTTGCAATAATAAGCACATTTTTTTTAGGTATTATATTTGAATTTTTTCCATACTTATTTAGAAAGTATGTCGCAGATAAAATTAAAATTTCTGTAACTTATTTGCAAAAAAAGATACCCATAACTAAATTAAATTTTAAAAAAAGCGTAGATATTCAGCATAAAGAAATTTATGAACCAGAAATTGTTAAAATAAATTTTTCTTTGAATGAAGGTACAGCTATAGGGTATAAGTTATTGAATAAGCTGAATGCAAAAGTAATTTTAGAATATAATCCTGATCAGTTTTCTACTGTAAAAAATGACGGAAGTATTATTCAAAACAATTCTAATGATGAATTAATTAGTAGAGATTCAAAGGGTTATATATATATGAATATATTTAACGGTTTTTCATCTGTTGGTGATTTTTCAATGGATCAGGAACTCTTTATTAAGCCTAAACATACACATATTAATAAATCTAGTTTAGTAATAAAAGTTCAAACAAATAATTGGGTTACAAGTTTATTAGCTAACACTTGTGTTGAAATAATAAATAATAAACTTATCTTGGAACGCAAGGAGGAGTAAATAATGGGATTACATACGAGAGTTATCAAGCTAAATACAACATTTACTTCTTTAGAAGATTTAAATAATACTATATTAACCAATACTAATAATAAAGAAATCTCTAAGTTGTCAAATCAAGAAAGAACAAGATATGAACAAGCAGATATTACTCTCTATTCAAAGTGGGAAAATAGACCTGGTATTGAGACTGGCATACAAGAGATAAATTTTTATGAGGATGTAATCAATACTGAGGTATTGTTTGACGGTAACGTTAGATTTCTAGTGAAAAAAGCATGTGTAGAATATCCAAAAAATAAAAAACGTGACTCAAATGATGTTCTTCTTTCCAAAGATATTAGAACAAATTATATAGAAATAGATGTTGTTTTCTTCGAAAAAGATAATGAAGTATATGTAATTATTTGCACGATACCTAATCATATAAATAAAGTTTTAAATTTAATTGATTCCGAAAACATTTCTCTAGAAAATGATAATTACATGATTAATGTTAATCAATTTTTGTGGCTTTTTTATCGCTATAGTACAAACAATAAAATGCTAGACGATAACTTAGAGATAGCCAATATAAGTAGTTTTACTGGTAATATTTTCAATGCAGAACATATTATTCAAGGAGTTAGTGACGTAACATCTACTTTAATTGTAACAAAGGCATTTGTGAGTTGTGGTCACCCTTTTACTAAAATGAAAGTTACTATGAATATACACGGTTACGGATTGGTTTTTCTTATAGATGAATATTCTAATTTGAATATAGAGGCAGAGTCTATTTTTTTAACACAACAAGATATATTAATAACTCTGCCTCTATATATAGTAGCGATATTAATTCCTTTAATTCAGCAATTGTATATGGAAGATGACTTTGAAGATAATTCACTTGTCCAAAGAGAATTTAGAAAGCGTATCGGTAAGGATGTTATTAATGAAATAATGGAATATAATAATATTTCAACTAATGATTTATAATATTTTTTTTGCAATTTCAAGAAATTAAACGAGGTGTTATTAGTTTTAGCATATTCTTTGATTAATTGAACTTATTGATTATCAATCCTTAGCGATACTACATTCATTAGAATTCCCCCCTCTAATTAACGAAAAAAATTCATAACCTCCCAAGGTTATGAATACACTACTCTATTTAATTTCATATATTATTATTTTTCATTATTTTTTTCTCATATAAACTAAATAATCGAGCTACTCGATCAATATCATTCTCAAATCCTGATGATTTGTAGGCTTTTTCAACTAATAAATCGAGCTTATAATGTGCTTTTCTTAAGTCATGAGGCATAGCAATATTGTCATACAAATCAGCTAAATTATCACCATTAGCAATGTATTTAGCTCTTATATCTAATATATTTGTTGCAGCTTTTGTGATTTCATCTTCTTCTTTTTCAGAAACAGTTGGGAAAACGAAGTTATTATAAACCATTGTATTTGAATATCTGAAATCACCTTTTAATTTCCCACCAATAGTTTCAAGCCATAACATATGCATTTTAGAAACTAAAATACCAAATAAATAATGTGTGGCATTTGGTATTTGAAAGCTAGAATCGCTACATACTGTAGGATACTCAGCATAAGCAATAGGTACATATGATCGTTGAACCGATGAAACTCTCGGGATAATTAATATATCACTATCAGAAGCTGCGTCCTGTTTAAATAATGTTGGATAATCTGCCCATTTATTTGTAGATGGTGCTGAACTATTCAAACGCATTTCTCTAACTTTTTCTACACGTTCTTGTACTAATGGCATATTTCGTAGATCTCTAGCAGGGCAGTCTTTCAAATATAAGCAATATCTTACTTTCCCGTTGATTATGTCATCAGCACCAACGTACGGACGAATATACTTTTTTGCTAAAGGATTTTTTTCGATTATTTCTTTTTTTTCCTGAGCATTTAATATTAAGTGACCTCCATCAGTTGGTTTTGTTCCATATTCCATTTTTTGAGCATCTGATATAGGCGTTCTTCTTTTTTTTATAAATACTATTGGTGCTTCAAGTAAATACTGATTAATAACACTTACATTATTTATATTTGGCTCAAATTGTATATCAGGATATGAAAATAACTTTTTCTCTTTTACTTGCTTAGTGTAAGTAAATCCGATAATAATACAATAAACAGCTGCATTACTTTTTGCTTCATTCGTCCATTTAAACGTTTGATGTGCGAAAAAGATATCTAGTTCCATTTCATCTATTAAGTAAGGCCAAAGATTAATCGCATGTTCACCCTGAACAATTGAATTAGTAGAAACAAATGCAACTTTTATATGTTTTTTTTGGTAAATATACTGCGCTGCTTTAATATACCAACACGCAACATAATCTAGGTGTCCCTTAGTTCTAAGTACCGAAGCAACTTTTTCTACTTCTTTTTTTTGTATATCATCTAAAAAACTATTTCCAATAAAAGGTGGGTTCCCAAGAACAAAATCACAATCTCTTGAATCTAAAACATTTACCCAATTAATATCTAAAGAATTATCGTTAACAATATTAGCATGTTCTCCTAAGGGCAACCGTGCAAAAGAAGCTCCAAAATAAAGACTAGCTTCAATATTCATTTGGTGATCTATAATCCATAAAGCAACTTGTGCAATTTGAGCTGAAAAAGAATCAATTTCAATTCCATAAAATTGATTTACATCACATTTAATGATGCTATTAAAATCTAACGATATATCCAATTGGAAGGCTTCATAACCGTATTCTTCATAATTCTTATATTTTAATACTTCTAGTTCAAGTTTACGTATTTCTCTATAAGCAATTATCAAGAAATTTCCTGAACCACATGCAGGGTCAAAAAATTTCAATCCTGAAATTTTTTGTTGAAAATCGTTTAATAATCGAATCTTATTTCTTTTTAAATCCTTTATACGATTAAATTCATTCCACAAGTCATCTATAAATAGAGGCTTAATAACTTTCATAATATTTTCTTCGCTTGTATAATGAGCTCCTAATTGGCGTCTTTTTTCTCTATCCATAGCACTTTGAAACATAGACCCGAAAATAGCAGGGCTAATTCTCCCCCAATCTAAATTACTACATTCCAATAATATGTTCCTCATTTCTTCGTTAAAAACTGCCGTACGAGTACGCTTAGTAAAAAGTGAACCATTAACATATGGAAATTCATTATAAATAGAATCGTCTATTACTCTTTGACCTATCGGTGTATCAAGAATCTCAAATAAATATTGTAATTTAGGAGCTAAGTCTGTTCCATCTTCATTGGTGTTATCTTCCAAAAAATCACGAAACAATCCTTTATTGAAAATTCCAGTATCATCTGCAAACAAACAAAATACTAAACGGACTAATAACGTATCTAAATCATCACCTGTATAGTTAATTGATTGCAAAGAATCATGGATTTTACCCATCATTTCGGCTGCTTTATTATTAACTGGATCTTGTGGCTTAATATCGTGTTTTTCATACCCTGCAATAAAACTAAATAATTGAACATTTTTATAAAGATCCGATAAATCAAATTGGTGTATTTCTCCATCGTCTAAATCATATAAACGGAAATGTTCAAAATCACTTACTAATATGTATTGAGGTAAATCCCTATCTTTAATACCTTCAAAATAGTTTGTTGCTTGCGTATAGGCTTTATCAAGATCTCTACCTTTACTTTTATGTTCGATTAACAACTTGCCTTTCCATAACAAATCAACAAATTTAGTTTGTCCTTCTATTTTTACTCTTTCTTCGAAAGTAGCTACCCTACGCCTGCTAATGCCAAACACGTCAAAGAATTCATTCCAAAACGTTTTTGATTCAGCATTTTCACTTGTTTCATCTGCCCATTCATTTTGAAATTGTAAAGCTCTACTTCTTATTTCATCCCATGATAAAACTGCCATGCTTTCACTCCTACTATTTTATTTTCTTAATTTAAAAAAGTCCGTCCATTTTCTTTTATTATTTGTAAAAGTTATGTCCATCTCAACTTCATCATCTTTAAGTGTCAGTTCTAATTTTTCTATTTTTTAATTTGCTTGCAATGTTAAAACTTGCTGATTCTTTTCATAGAAACCTAACTACTACATAACCCACTATCATTATAACAAGAAACAGTACCAAAGTTTGTATCCTATTTTTGACCGTATTAAGGTAAGTTATGATTAAAGCCTTATTAAAACAAGTATTTTCTTAATATTACCACAAATTTTCATTGTTTTACATAATTTGTAACGCTATTGTATTTACAAATGCATTACAAAAGCATATAATTATGATTAACAAGGAGGCGATTTAAGTGGAAACAAAACAAAAAAAAGCAGTCGTACAAGTTCGCATTGACGAAACCGTTAAAAGTCAGGCCGTAGCCGTTTTAAATAACCTAGGTATGGACACGAGCACGGCTATTAATGTCTTTTTTAGACAAGTCATTGCTGAAAATGGTCTGCCATTTCAACCAAAACAAGCAAAATTCAATACTGAAACCCTTGCAGCCATTAAGGAATCGGACGAAATGGTCAAAAATGGAACAGGCAAACGCTACACTTCTGTTGACGATCTTTTTGAGGATAGTTTAGGAGAATAGCCGCTATGTTGGAAATGAAGCAGACAACCCAATTCAAAAAAGATGTTAAACGCTTAAAGAAACGGAATTACAAGCTTGAAAAACTAAAAACGGTCATGCAAATGATTGTTGAAGAAGTACCTTTACCAGAGGAAGAATACCGCGCTCACGTCTTAATGCCAACAAAAGATTACCTCGATTGTTGGGAGTGTCATATTTCTGGACGCAATAGCGATTGGCTATTGATTTATAAATTTTACACTTCTCAAAATCTTGTCTCTTTTATCCGAACGGGGACACATTCGGATGTTTTTTGATACACGAAAACTCTTAAATGAAGGACGTTTCCGAATAGGAAATCGGCTCATACATTTAAGAGCTTTTCTTGTCTTCCTGAACGATTTCTAATGGGGATGCAAGACACTGATCCCTCCAAAATTTCATGCGAAAAATGGTTTGTTCGCAGAGGATTTTTGGAAGGGGAAACTGGCCGAAAACGGTCAGGTTTTACGAGGAGAAAAGTTGATAAACTTTATTCTTTTTTTGTCCGTTTGCGAGCAGCGAATCGGACGAAAAAATCCGCATTTTTACCTGCCGAACAGGCAGATAACGGCGGACTCCTTTGGGGGTCTTAGGGGGAGCAGCGCGTCCACCTAACAGGGAGCATTTGGGTACCAAATACGTAGCCTGTTGTTCTTGCAGTTAATAATCTAGTTGTTTTACGACCGATTAAGGAGTAGAATAACTAGATTATTAACTGCTTTTTTTGAAACGTTTTGACAAGGAGACCGAATAGGGAACGTTGGGAAATAAGTGGAGAAAAAACGCACGAGATCTTAGGTCTGAAAGGCGACTGAATAAGGAGCGTTTTAGACCTAAGATCTCGTTAGTCATGCAGCGAGGAACAGAGACCGAATAGGGAGCTGTTTAGAGAGGAGGGACTAAGCCCGTGAACGAACACAAAAAAGAGAACCGACGCGAAGAACGTCAGGTGAAATTTCGAGTAGACGAAGCCGAATATGAGAAGCTCAGTTACCTAGCAGAACAACAAGGCATGAGCGTGCCAAATTTTGTTAAAAGCAAGGCACAAGGGACTCGATTACGAAACCCGAAAGTCGAGATTGAAGGAGCAAAAGAAATTGCTCGGCAGCTGCGGTATTACAATTCCAATTTGAATCAGTTAGTCAAATGGATTAACACCAACAAAACAATTTATGAACCAAACGAACTACAAGCGATGGAACAGCAGCTATCCGGTATTCAGGAAGGAGTGAAAGGCCTTTGGGAGCAATTATCAAGATAGCCAGTGCCACTAAAAATGGTTCAGCGACCGTCAACTATATTGCAAGACAAGGAAAAATTGACGTCCAGTTAACCAGTGCTCACCTCACTCCGTTAGATTATCAAGCAGCGCGGGAACAAATGCGCCAAACAAGAGACTTAATGGGCAAGACAAACGGGCGTCAAGGCTATCACTTGGTTCAGTCTTTTGACGCAACCGATCAGTTAACACCTGTAAAAGCCCATAAGCTAGGGCAAGAATTCATGTCCGAATTAAGCAAAATGTATCCAGACCATGAAATTTACATGGCGACTCATACCGATACCGACCATCCGCACAATCATTTTATGCTTAATGCAGTGAACAGTGAAACAGGCGCTAAAATGGCCATTAATCCTCCGGATATCTATGAAATGCATGAAATCAATAACGACATTTCAAAAAAACATCATTTGGTCGAACTGACGAAAGCTAAAAACAAGGTCTATCCGACCGAAATAGCCGTTTATACTCAAACAGGGAAGCAATATGAACGGGATTTAGTCAAAGAAAAGATTTATCATGCGCGAGATCAAGCTCATTCCTATCCGGAATTTAAACAAGCACTGTCTGCTTCAGATGTGGAACTAACGTCTGAGATTGGAAAAAGAGGTCAAACGATCCGACAAAAGTACGTGACTCACGATTCAGAAGGAAAAAAATGGACGTTTACCGCCTCAAGACTAGGCGAAGACTTTAAAAAGGAGCCGATTACCCATGCCATCATGGAAAACCAACGAAAACGAGACAAACAACAAGCAGACAGAGAACAACTTGAGCGCAGCAACGCCGAAAGATTACGAGGACTTACTGCTAGCGTACGGGAAGTTGCGGACGAAGTACGAACAGAGCGCAGAACACATGAGTCTGCTCATCAGCCACCTCAAAAATCTTCAGACGTCGATCGAGACTTCGGACAAGAACGGTAAGCAGCAACTGGCTTATCATCGAAGCCAAGAACAAAAAAGAATGGAGCAATTTCAAGATTTACTGACGGAAAATGAGCAATGGAAACAACAAACAGCCATTGATTTAAAAGACTATTCGCCTGAAAAGATGGAACAAAAGCTCGATAAGATCGTCTATCAGCATTTAGACGACTACCAAGAAAAATTGGATGCGGTCTTGCAGCAAGCGGATCATCAGGCTAAAAAAGAACGTCGGACCGATTGGATCGAACGCATCAGTATTTTAGGCATTGGGGCCGTTACCCTTCTAGCTATTTACGGGATGTTTTCGTTCTTTATGGGGATGTAGGCGATGGGATTATTTTTTGCGAAACTCATGTGGCGTATTTTGCCTGTTTTAAGCGTTTTGGTGGTTTTGGTGTGTTCTTATCTAGTTTGGGACGTAAAGTTTCGCCACTGGCGGAAATCAGGCCATTTAAAGCGTGTTAGTCTAGTAGCTCTTGTTTCTTTAGTCGTTTGTTTCAGTGTGTTGCTTTTATTAGGGTATTCAACCCAATCAAAAATACCGTTTGGATCGAAAATTGCGGACATTTCTGCGGAACAACAAGCCATAAAGGATCATAAACTAGCGATTGAAGCGGAAAAAGTAGCGACTGAAGAAAAAGATGATCAAATTAAAGACCAACTAGAAGCGGCTTTAGATGTAGCGGATAGTGAATTAGGGGTTGTTGTCATAGAAAATAAGGTTTCGACCATCGTTACGAAAGAATGGTTTGCCGAAAATCAACAACTCAGCGATCAATTATCAGATGATATCGCTCGAGAGGACTATACGAGTCGTTTTGAGGCGATTAAATACTATTTCTTGAGGTAAATGGTCTATTTACATTGATTACCAGTCAAACGTTTAAGAGAGCTGTTTTTTTGAAGATTAACGAATGCAATGGTTCTAACCGTCGAGCGTCAGTCGAGACATAGAACGCTGCAGATGGGTTTGAACTTATATTTTTTTGGGACTTGCGTAGCAAGTTTTCCTGTCTTTATATTATTATTATTTATAAAAAATTTATAGCTAATTGTTTTATATATCTTTTATAAATCTTTTTAAAACCTTTTTAAAACCTTTTAAGAAGGTTTTATCCTTACTCCCAAAAGGGATAGAGCTACATTAAGGGGACACTTTGTTGCTATTAAGGGGACACTTTGTTGCTATTAAGGGGACACTTTGTTGCTATTAAGGGGACACTTTGTTGCTATTAAGGGGACACTTTGTTACATGAATATCTTGATAAAATGTCTTTTTATAATCGTTTTATTGTACTAACTAAATCAATCTGATATTATTAAAGGTACATAAGTTTTTTTGCGTCCCTTTAATGAATGGAGGTTACCTTTTGAGTAATGAAATAGTTAAATACAACAATATTATGAATGAAGTTAGTTTTAGAAAATTTAATCCTGTTGAGTTCGATTTATTTTTCTCTTTATGTTCAAAAATGAAACTTAAAGGATCCGAACCAATTACCTTAACTTTTGACGAAGTAAAAAAGCTAACAAATTATTCTTCTAGAGATAAAGTTCGATTTATTCATGATTTAGAAAATATGTACTCAAAAATGCTTAATTTAAATTTTCGTTATGAAGATGAATCTGAAATTGTTCGTTTTGTATTGTTTCCAATTTATAGAATTAATAAAGAAAAAAGCACTGTAACTATAGGAGTTAATCAAGAGTTTAGCTATGTTTTAAATGAAATTACAACTAACTTTACACGATTTGAATTAGAAGGATTTACGGAGCTAAGAAGTGGTTATGCTAAAACAATGTTCCGATTGCTAAAACAATATAAAAGCACAGGCTTTTATATTGTTAAAATTGAAGAATTTAGACGAATACTAGATATTCCAGAAAGCTATAGAGTAGCAGATATTGATAAAAGGGTATTACAGCAAATAGAAAAAGAATTATCTCCTCTTTATAAAAAATTTGAGATCGTAAAGAAGAAAAAAAAGGCCGTGGTCGTGGTGGGATAGTTTCCCATTTAGAATTTAATTTTTTGGAAAAATTACCTCTTGAAAAACATGAAGTACCTCTCCATAATTGGTTAGAGCAATAAGGCGATTTTTTTTACATTGTATATCTCTATAAAAGTATTTAAAATAACTTTATATGAGTATTTTAAGGTGGTGCGTTATGAAAGATGTAGAAGGTGTTACAGAATACATAACTACAGAAGAAGCAGCTAAAAAACTTGGTATACAACTACCTACACTTAGAAAATACGCTGGAATGATTGATAAAAATGCAAAAGGTGGAAAATACTTTGAACGAGATGATAGAAATTATCGTTTGTATACTAAAGATAATATAACAACTATCAATCAAATTATTGCATTGAAAAGTCGCCCGAAAATGACTATAGAGACTGCTATAGAGCAGGTGTTGAATATGGAATATAACGTTGATACACCTAGTGAAATAGAAAAACATAACGCTGATAATAACGATATAACGTCGTTACAAAAGTTGCTGATTAGCCAGAATGATCTAATACAAAAAAAAGATGATCAATTATTGCGATATGATAATCAAATAATTAAGTATAATGAAACAATTAATCATTATGAAAATTTAGTTAAAAATTTAATGGAAAATAACATAAATCTAGCAAACCAAGTAGAAATCATGATTAATAACCAAGAACAGCTCGCGTTAGATAAAAAAGAAGAACCGTTACCACTAGAAAAGGTTCCTGAAAAACAAGGATTTCTAAACCGAATTTTCAAAAAATAATATAGTTTAAATTAGAATAACCAAGTAACCCCGCTATTATTAATGATGGCGGGGTTACTTGGTTTAATGGGTTTTATGTTAATTTAAAATTTTTACGTGTATATTAGAAAGTCATAATTCCAATAATTGCAAAAACTACCATAATTATTATTACAGCAGCTACGATTATTTTCACAGTTTTTTTTTGCATAGTATCACCTTTTTCTCTTTTAATTTTTCCAAGCAGAACCACTAATTAGGCCATTTTCCCCACCAGTAACTTTCAAATTATAAGTTCCAATTTGAACACTCAATCCTTTAAGTGGTCCAATTTTATAACTAAATGTAGCTACTCCACTATATTTTTTATTTGATATTGATCCATAAGAAGAAGTTCTTGACGTTTTTACTAAAGGATTAAGATTTCTTACTACAATACCGCTTGTAGTACCTGCTTTTAAAGCTCCTGTACTATTATAAGTATAAGGACAGTAACTCTATAAGTAGTCCAATTTATACCGAATGAGCTTAGTGTAGATGTATGGCTAACGGTCTTGAATTAGAGGCTGCTCTTGCTTGATATTGTTGTACTGAAGGTTTTTCTGTAATTATTTCTTCAGAAGATTCAAAAGGTTGTTTCATAGAATCAAGAAATTCATTTGTTGATTGTAATCAAGTAGTTGAAATTCATTTAATTGTTCTAAAGCATCTTCACTTGCAGTTTCTGCATATTCGGGGTCTACTCCAGCTTTTAAAGCATCTTCTACAGAGTAATTTTTTAAATACTCACTATAATTTTCTGGATTCTTAAAATTTCGTTTGCTTATTCTATTCTGACAACTCTGAAGCATACACATTACCAGGAAAAGCCCACACAACAAAAGCTAGGATTGCAAAAACTAATAAAAAATTTTTCTTTTTGTTTAACATAAATTTTTTCCCCTAAAGTATAATAATAATTAAATGATTTTTATACCTGC
>NZ_JQLG01000003.1 GCF_000744115.1 Carnobacterium alterfunditum DSM 5972
AAATTAAAAGCTAATTCGACCATTTTTCTATTTCCACTACTAAAATCGACTTTCTCAAAACAATCTGTTTTAATCCAATGTTCCTCAAAATCATACAGGTTATCAATCTTTGCATACAGCTCTTTATTTTCACTAAAATAGTGAACAAAGCTCTCCGTTCATGATTTTCTGGGTTTGTATTATCTCTTTCGATTAGTTTATAATAGTTTTCATTTTCATTTTATCAGCTCCTAATTTTTTTATTTCCTGATGAAATCACTAGTTAAAAAACCTAAACGAAAGTTTAATAACGTTTCGCTGATTTCATCTTCATTGATTCCGATGTAGCGTTTCGTGATTTTCTCGCTGCTATGACCGAATATCTCCCATCAGAGTGGCTACGTCTTTAGTTTTCTTGTAATAGTGGTAGCCAAACGTCTTACGCAGCGTGTGCGTGCCTATATCGTCTCTTCCTAGCAGTGCAGCGACTCTTTGAAACATCTGATAGACTGTATTGACTTCCAAATGACCACCTTTAGTACTTGGAAACAAATAATTCTCTGAGTCTAAGTCTTTTGTGTACGCTTGGATCAAGTCCTGCAAACTACTCAAATACAATATACGCGTTTTTCCGGTTTTCTTTTCGACAATGCGGGGATTTTTTGAGGAAATCAGGTCTTTTTTCTTTAATTTAATGATGTCTGACATACGTAAACCGCTATTAATGCCGATCAAAAACAGAAAAACATCCCGATCTGAGTTTTTATTTCGCCTCAAACAGAATAAAAAGTCGTTTATTTCTTGCTGCGTTCTTAATGGTTGGACGTTGTAACTCATTTAAAAGCCCTCTCCTCTCACAAAATCGATACATGATTTTGTTTATTATACCACATAATCGTGTATTAGAGGTCCCTATAAAAAAAGAACCCTATTGGAATAGGATTCCGGATACCCGTTTTTATACAATTTCATGTATTGAAATAAATTAATTCCATTCTGATATAATCATTAGTAAATAAGAAATATGTCATGTTTAAAAATAAAACTGGTTACTTTAGACACAATCATACTAATCCTCGGAAAAAATCTGTAGGACATTATTTTTATGGGGGAAAACGGCTTAAAATGGAAAAGAATATAAAGAAAAATATAAAAGGAAACAAATATAAACGATTATTAATTTGGGTTAGTGAATCATCTACAGTATTTTCTTTTGTTACTAGGAAGGATGTGGGGATTAGTGAGAGATCAATAAGGTTAATAGAAAGTCTTACTGAGTTTTTAGTGGACTCTTATCCAACTAATGAATGGTTATCTAATGAGATTGTAGATAGTCCAATTATTGGTCATATTTACTTTTATGAATTAAACAAAACCACAAAAAATATTTTATTAGAAGTTTCCAACTCCTTATTTGATTGGGGAGATGACGCTTTGACTGATCTACCTGAAGATGTAGCTTTTTATGATGGGAAAAAGCGTCCTGTATTGCATGTTAATGGACACGAAAACTATGCTATATTAGAGGTTTCATCATTAAAAGAATATCTCAAACTAACTTTTTTATAAAATAAAGGTTTTCTAACGAAATTAATTCCTTTGTTAAATCTTCAAATAATTTTTTAAGACTGTAAAGTAGCATTGTACAAATCAAGAACCTTAATCTGCTAAATTTCCAACGTTTTTTTAGAGTAAAATAAGGTCTTTTATCCGTAAATGACTTTAAAAATAAACTAAACACCTACAATACATGATTCTATGTAATTTCATGTATTAAAATAATAAAAAAAGGAGTGGGGTTCTTGTCAAAAGGATTGCTTCATCATATTGAACTCTATGTTTCTGATTTAAAAAAATCTACTGATTTTTGGGGATGGTTTCTTGAGGATTTAGGATATCATTCTTTTCAAAAATGGGAAAATGGACAAAGTTGGAAATTGGAAGAGACTTACATTGTGTTTGTCCAAGTAAAAGAGCCTTTTTCAGATAATTCGTACCATAGAAAAAATGTAGGGTTAAATCATTTAGCTTTTTATGCCAGTTCACGACAACACGTAGATGATATGACTCAAAAACTAACAAACAAAGGAATTCCTATTCTTTATACAAAACAACACCCATTTTCCGGAGGTGGAAATCATTACGCGGTGTACTTTGAAGATCCAGATAGGATAAAAGTAGAACTTGTAGCTCCTGAACTATCTAAATAAATATATGTACTGTCGATTTAAAGTGTACCTATAGCCTACAGTTACAAGGTCTTGTTACTATTAAGATTTTAATGTCAAATACAAGTGTCGATTAAATGATTCAATAATGACAGATAATATAAATATTTATCATTCATGTGTGTTTACCAATAAATAAAATTGAGAACTACAATTTGAAAGAATAAAAAATAGTAAAAAGCAAATAACCAAGCGGATCAACCTATAGAAGCTCTATAATTTTATACGATAAAGAGATAGTAATTGTAGAATCGTATAGACCAAAATCTTAAGACTGTTACTATAAATATCGTTCTTACTATTTTTGATAAAAAATCAACATCTTCCACGAACCAATTCTTTATTTTTTTAATCAATGTAATCATCTCCTTTTAATATAGGATAATCAAACAGTGAAGCAATTAGAAATATTTATATTTGTAAACTAGTGTATTCTTTAAGGTAATGATATAATTATTGTAATAAAATAAAGTAAGAGGGGGTCCTTAAGGTGATAGTAATAGATGAGGTTCTTAAGAAAGAAGCTTTAAAGAGAACAGAAAATAGAATGAAATATAGTTTTAGAGAAGAACCTATTTCTCAACCGGGATATAAATATAGCATGATTTTAACAGCTGTTTTAGGAGAACTAGTTTTTGAAAAATATTTGAAGAGTAAAAAAATAAACTACCAACAAATTGAGAGCTCTGATTATGCTAGATATTTTCAGATCGGAAATTTGAAGTTAGAAACTAAAACATCAGCTTATTATAACTCGAAGGGATATAATAGACTAAATCTTTTATATAATGTGCGGGAGTATGACTATAATATTGATTTTAATATTCATTACGTCGTTCAAATGTTTATAAATGGAAAGATACCGAGTAATAAATTTGATATTGACGAATGCACTATAGGTCATATAACAGGTGGAGCAGAATTTAGCAGAATTCCAGAAATTTCAAATGAAGTAAACTATGATGTCCGAAGACCATGTTATGTAGTAGATTTAGATGATCTTACTAAAGTAGATGATATATTTTAATTGTTATATCAAGATGGTATAGCAATTAGAAGCTAGTAATTAAATCTAAAAAAGAGAATCTCTATTTTTAGTAGATATTCTCCAATAACAATATAAAGTATTATTTTTTAGTTATAAGTTAGTAAGAAATTAACCAAATTTATTTCATTTATTGGATTATTTAAAACAATTTTTCCAAGATGTAACCTTTCTTTATCAGTTCCAGAAAAACTTGAAAGAAGCCAATTATGTTTTATTTTAAATGTTAAAAGAAATAAACGCTTTTCAATTTTATTTACTAAACAGATAGCATAATGTAGTTTATGAGTATTTAGGTAGTAAAATAGTTCTCTTTCCATCATGAAATTATTATTATTCCCATATATTACTACAAGATTTAGCTTATTATTAACATTAAAAATAGTAGCTTCTCTCGAGTACTCAACTTCCTTATATTTAATATTCTCTTTTTTTAATAGTTCTATAATCTTCATATTAACACCTGTTTTAATAAGCTTAATTAGCGATAAAATGCTCATTAATCCTTTCTTTCTCTATGTTAAAAAATCTATGATTTTAAAGTAACTCAGTCTGTAAGGATCTTTTTTTTTTTGTTTTCTATTCTATCTATGGCAATATTATAATATTGTTCATCAAGTTCAATTCCTATGAATTTCCTACCATGCAAAATACTGGCTACGCCTGTCGTACCAGAACCCATAAATGGATCTATAATCGTTTGGCCAGGATTTGTGTGTATTTTTATAAGGTTTTCCATTAAATTCAAAGATTTTTGAGTAGGATGTGCTGTACGTTCTTTTCCTAAAACAGTGGGAGTCTTAAATTCAGGTCTTAAATAAGGATGGTTATCTGGTTTATTAAAGATCCATTTCGAACCCTTCTTAACTCCCCAGATAGCGAATTCAGTATCTTGCACATACCGTCTATTAATATTTCTAGGCATAGGGTTACTTTTTACCCATTTAATTACATCTTTAACTATTATATTATTAGCTTCCATTGCGTCGCAAATATAGCTAATATATCGGTAAGAACAAAATATAATAAAAGATCCATCTTTAGTTAATATTGATGAATATAGTTCAATCCAAGAATATAAATCAAATTCTTTATCCCATTCTCCAAAATCAATACCCTTTCTTTTAGCATTATTCATAGTGTCAAAGTTATTTTTTTTAGAAATATTATAGGGTGGATCAGTAATTACGTGATCAACTGTTCTTTTACTATTGATAAGTTCTTCTATTACTTTATAAGCATCTCCGTTATATAATTGATATTGATCAGTAAATATTGAGCTTCTTTTACTCAATGTGTTAATTATACTTTCACCTATAGCCTTAGCCATCAAAGGGGGAACAGCGTTGCCTATTTGAGTACATATTGCCGTTTTATTACCATAGAATCTAAATGTATCTGGAAAACTTTGAATTCTAGCAGCTTCTCTAGGCGTTATTGCTCTGTTCAAAAAAGGATGTGAATTTTTTCCATTAGATGGTGTATCGAATCTAGTATCAATAGTAGGACTAGGCTTATCCCACTCAAGTCTGCTCCAAGTAGTCTTAAATTTTTGTTTCCCATGGTACTCTTTGGGAAGATATTCTTTTCCTTTCTCAGGTGGAATCATAGATAGTTTTTTTAAAGCTAATTCACTATGATTAGTAGCTATATGATTATACAATTCATAACTATCTGTTCTCATTTTTTCTTGATAAGGTGAGCGAATTTCTCTTAAGTATTGACTATTTTCTTTTCCTTCCCCAGAATTTAAGTAGTCTAAATCTGAAATGGCATCTCTAACAGTATTTGAGATATCATTTTTCAAAGGAAAATTTAAGAGTTGTTTTTTATGAGCAAGTAATATAGCTCTTTTCCTTTTTTGTGGAACACCATAGTCTGAGCTATCTAGAACCTTATAATTTAAAACATAACCAAGCTCATTAATGTGCTTTTTAATCTCTTGAATAAAGTAACCATCTGAAGCAGTAAGCATCGTTTTTACATTTTCAATAATAAATAATTCAGGTTCTAAACGTCTTACAATATCTAAATATTCTAGAAAAAGGTAATTTCTAGGATCACTTAGTCCTAACTTTTTCCCTTTATTAGAAAACCCTTGACAAGGTGGCCCACCTATAATCATATTTACATTTAAATCTTTTGCAGATGTTATGATTTCTTCCTTTAGTGTAGAATGAAGTATATCTCCACAAATAGTTTTAGCATTTGGTATATTCTTTTTTAAAGTAAGAAGAGCTGCTTCATTGAAGTCTGTTGCAAGAACTGTTTCAAATTCTTTTAATTGATCTAGTCCATAAGAAAATCCACCCGCACCAGAAAATAAATCTAGTATTTTATATTTAAACAAAAATAATCACTCCTGCATTTTTTTTGAGGTACTGAAATTATAACCCTCAAAATAATAAATAACAAGAGGAAGAGGTATATTTATGAAATTACTTAGCGATATATTGAATAGTAAAAATTTACAGACCTTAAGTTTTGTTTTCTTTAACCTATCTGATGAAACAGAGAGCGGATTCAATTTGAAAGTCTTATATAAAACTTCTAAATTTGCGAGCATAGAATTAGATAGAAAAATCGTAGAAGAGAATAATAAGTTGTTAAAGGAATATACTGGTTTATCATTTGAATTAACTGGAGAATCTTCTCATAGGGCCACTATTGATAATGATATGAGTTTAGATAGAAACTCTATTTTAAGTTTAATTAATTCGAAGATCCAGCAATTAAGATTTGTTTATACAGATAGTGATTTTGGAAGAATAATAATAAATTCATTTTTCATCCCACGTGGTAGTATAGATTTAAATCGTTCATACTACTCTGTTGACATATTAAATAAGAATATTACTGAAGACTATATTGATAATTTGTTAAGCATATTAATGTCTCTTGAAGATATTAATCAATTAAATATTAATTTTAGAGAATTACAGCCAGAATTTATAGAAGGAATAAAAAGAAATACTCAATTAAGAATTAACTTAAAATGGTTTTACAATAGATACTACAAAGATTTCAAAAAAATTAACTTATATAAAGCGAATATTTTAGAAAATAAAAAAGAAAACATATCGTTATCAACATTCAGTAAAAAGTTTTCTTCAGGATTCATTGAAAGAGCATTATTTTATAAAGAAAGAATACTTGGACAAGAATTCTTATTTAAACAACTAACTAAAGAAACACTTAATAAAAAAATTGCTGAGCTGAGAAAAGTATTAGACTTTGATCAATTAGGAACTGATAATAGCATAAATTCAAAAGAATCTAGAAATAAAGCAATTGTTAATTTGGTAACTATTTCTCAACCAGATGAATGTTTTTCTTGTAAAAATAAATATAAAATAGAGAATCGTACTTTTAAAATTCGTGATAATAGCAGATACTATTTAGAATTGCATCATGTTATATCATTTGGTGCAGATAAGTCAGGAGATGTATTGGAGAATTTAGTTAAACTTTGCCCGTCTTGTCATAGAGCTTTAACACCTAATCGTGCTGAAGAATCCTATCAGAAAAAGATCATTACTGATATTTTAAATAATAGTTCTGAATCTAAAAAATATGTTTCTAACTTTGTTAAAGATTCAAGTAATATAGATCACTTAGTAGATTTTGTATATTCTAATCTGAAGTAGATAGTAAAGGAGCTACAAGCCATGGCTAATACTTATAACGATAATAAAAATAAGGTTACAGAATTAATGGCAATTCATCTGTTAAATAATTTAAATATAGCAGTCGAAAAAAATAATCAAATAGATTATAGCAGTGTAGATTTATTAGTGAAAGATGATATTAAAATAGATGTACAATACTCAGAAAGTCTTAGTAGTTATGGCGACTTAAGAGTCGATTTCATCTCAGCGTACAAATTTATAGATGGAATAAGTATTAATCATAAAGATCAGCTAGATATTTTTTCTGAATTTGAAAAGATAAATAATGTAAAAATAGCAAAAAAAGGAAAGCATTTTATTCCGGATTATTTGGATTATTTGATAGTATTTTTTTATAACAATAAATTAAATATTAGTGAATTCGATGAGAATAAATCAACTCTCATACAAGATAAAATTGTACCAGACTATACTTTAGTAATTAAATCAGATGATTTAAAAAATCATATACTAAGTAATCATGCTTACTATTCAAATAAGATAATTAAGAATACTAAAAATAAGCTGCCTGATCAACATGGTTCAGCATTTATACCTGTAAAGTTAGAACTATTAAGAGAGTCTAATATTGGATTTATTTATGAGAAACTGGATGTTGATGAAATCCAAATAAAAGACTACTTAAATCTTTTCTAGTTCATTTTGTTTCAACTTATTTAATAAAATAATACTCATAAACGTATAAATATGAGTGTTAGAATTATTCCTGAATGATTCATACTTTTAAGAAAATTAATAATTGGTGCATTTTTCACTTCTTTCAGATCATTAGTTTGATAGGTTTACTTATTTTACTTAAAATTTCCAAGTCACTCATTTTTTTGTCAGAAAATTAAGATTTTTAGGCATACTAATCCCTTGAAATTAGCCTTTTTTTTAAACTATTCCATTAGGTGTGAGTGCTACTGCCATTTGAAATGCTGAATATTCCGCAAGATTTTATGGAATAGTTCATAGTAAACGTGATAGGAACTGAGTTTTAAAAAGGTTTTTCGTCCAGAATGAACAAGTTTACCCGCTACTTTAAATAAGAGCAAACGAATAGTTGAAACTTGAAAACCTTTGGTTTCTTTCGTAAAACAAAGAGTACGCATAAAATTGACGATGTTGTAAGCTAGTACACTCACCATCATACGTGCATGATTTTCTAAAAAACGAGGACTGTCGGTTTTATCGAAATAAAATCCATTTTTGGCCTCTTTAATGTAATTTTCCATGGTGCCTCTTTTAGAATAGGTTTGAAAGGCCGCTTCTGCAGAAAGGTTCTCTGATAAATTGGTTATGATAAATTCATGTCGAGCAATCAATTCGGTTGCTTCGCGCGTAGATTTAATACAAATTCTTCGTGGATGTGTCCAGCTCTTCGCTTGATAGAGTGTAGAAGCGTAATGAACTTCTTTTTTATCCCAATCCTGCTGGTCATCTATCGATACAAATTGCTCAGCGATTTTTCCTAGGTTACGATTCGATTTCAATCGAATAACATAAAAATTTTGACGTTTTTCACACAGTTCATATAATTCAGGAGTTGCAAAACCACTATCTGCACGCACTAGAATAGAACATACAGGTACGGTTTCTTGGTAATGGTCAAAAAGTGGCCGGACAAAATCTGCAACACCATTGGATGTGTACACATTACCAGAACGAAGTTCTGCTTTCAAAAAGTCGCCGGTCAGGCCTTCAAAGGCAACAAGTGGATGATAGCCATTCGTTTGGTAATGGGCATTATAATCCGATTTCTCCTGATTGCCAAAGGTATCCGAATGTGTTGAGTCTAGATCAAAAATCATTTCAGTTGTATTACGAGCAGTACGTACTTTATCAATCAGGATTTGATTGACTTCTTGTAATTGGGAAATGTTTTCCTGACTTAACCGATCCCATAAACGAGAAATAGAGGGTTGTGAAGCGAGTTGCTCTTTAGCTAATAGGCTCTGGAAAATGGGATCTTTTGATAAAACGTCAGCCAAGGAATCCGTTTGATATCCAGCAATCAATTGAAAAAGAATTTGTTCAATAATTGAATGATTAGCATGGTTATAGTAAAGTCGATCATCGTTAATAGTGAGGGTTTGTTTCAAAATGTTAGAGAAATTAATGGTGTGCATGAATTCCTTAACTAAAATCAATCCGGAATCTGAGGATAAATTACCCCCAGAGTGAGATACCGTAATGTTTGAATTGAAAAGTAAACGATTTTCATGTAAAGTTGCCATAGAGAGAACCCCTTTCTTTGGTTATGTTTAGTCGCTTTAACCATAGCAGATTGGGGTTCTTTTTGCACACCCAAAGGGTGCTGATAAAATTAACTCAAACTAGCGTTAGAACAGTTTTTCCAGAGCGTTTCAGAAAAAGTATGAATTATTCAGGTTATTAAATGATAATAAATAGCATAGGAGGATATTTTAAAATGTCTTATGCAATAAAAATAGAAATAAAAAATAATTTAGTTATCTCGCGGACATTTGAGTGGAACGATTTAAGAGATATAATTATTATTGAAAAATATTTAGACGTAGATTCAGCAGATGTTAGATCATTAACAGATTCTATTGATGCTTGGGTAGATGATAAAGGGCTACTGAAAAAAGGAAACCTTTTGATTAGCTTAATCGTTAATGGAGAGAATCTTATATTTTCTAAAGAAATATTACTTTTAGGTTTAGATTATGAAACAGGAAAAACAAGAGGATTAAATAAAGAAGAGTTAAAATGGATAAAACATAATTTGTTTATATTAGATGATCCAATAGGCATAATAAAATAAACAAATAACTGGTATATATTATTAGGGAGCAATGAAATGAACGTTAAGAAATATATGCTTTCCTTTTTGATTGCTACTTCTCTTTTGCTAGGAGGTTGTAGTCCCACAGCAGACGCTATTGTTCTTCAAGATGATACGACAGAACCTGTTGTGTTTTGCAAGAACTTTGCACATAAGAGGGGATGCGGATGTTTTCTTGGACTGTTTAAGCAGCTAATCCTAAACTTCGTCTATACTGAAGAGGACTTATTCCACCTAATGACATTTTGATTCTCTTTTCATTATACCAATGAATATAATGGTCTAGACGTTCCATGAATTCGTCTATGCTGATGTCCTTCCAGGATACCCCGTAAAACCATTCATTCTTCAAGCGCCCAAAGAAGCCTTCACAGGCAGAATTGTCTGGAGAACAACCTTTCTTGGACATGGATTGTGTCAAACCGGAGGTTTTTATTCGCTCTATCCATCCTGGCCATCGGTAATGCGCGCCACGATCAGAATGAATAATTGGATGCTCATTAACTCCTAGTGTTTCTGCAGCGTTATCGAACATTGTATTGACTAACTTTGCGTTCGGTTCAGTACTAATTGTCCAACTTACGACTGCTCCGTCAAAACAGTCAATAATAGGTGACAAATAGACCTTTCCAGCAGGCATGCGAAATTCTGTAATATCAGTCAGCCATTTCATATTCGGCTTTTCTGCCTTAAAATTTCGTTGCAAAAGATTTGGGGCTGCTTGTGTAATCTCGCCAGCATAAGAACTATATTTCTTTTTCCGCGCTATTCTAACAGAAAGATTTTCTTCTCTCATCAGCCTTCTAACAACCTTTTCTGACAATAGGACACCCTTATTTTTCATTTCTGCATGCAGTCTACGGTAGCCATATCTTGCATCGTTTTCATTGAAAATCTCTGTTAGTAAAAGACGTTTTTCTTCATATTTATCTGTCAAAGTTAATTGATTTCTGTGATAAAAATAACTGCTTTTTGGTAGCTCTAATTGTTGAAATAAGCTCTTTAAAGGAAAATTGGTACGTAAGGCATTAACCAAAATAGTCTTTTCTCTATTTGTTAAGTTTATTGGATTAATGCCTGTTTCTTTTTTTATTAGAACAGCTGCTCTTTCAAGAATCTCTTTTTCCATTCGTAACTGGTAGACTTGTTTTTGCAGATCATCGACTTCTGAATTCAGTGTATCTACCGTTTGTTCAATAGGTTGTTTTAGCATGGTTAGAGGAAAATCCCTTCCGACTAAATCACTTTTCCAGTCATAGAGCGTCTTTCTACCAACACCTGTCTGTTCTGCGATTTTTTTGGCAGAAGTATTTCGGCTAAAGAGCCTGATTACAGCCTCTTTTTTCTGCTCTTGCGTATAGTTTAGCGCACTCCGTCGAATTTTACGAGCTTCTGGGGCTAATTCTTCACACCATTGTCTTAATGTTTCCCTGCCTGGATAGCCAAGCATTCGAACTGTCCGAGAATAATTCCGACCATATTCAAAGTAATGCTCAACAGCTATCTTTTTTTCTTTTAGAGTAAATTTAGTACCTCTAATAGATGAATCACGAAGTTCTCCATTTTCACAATATTCCTGATGCCAATTATATAAAGCTTTTGGAGAAGGGTATCCAAGTTTTTGAATAGTAGCTGCTAGTGAGTGTTCATATTTTATATATAATTTTACGGCTTTCAATCGTTCCTCATGAGAGTACATTAACATCCTCCTGACTCAATTTGAGTCCAAGTATTTGTCCGCATCTCCTGCTGGTAATTTATGGTGGCGGATATCATAGATACAAATAATAATGGAATGGTGACCATCAAAGAAGCAACAGAGGCTGGATTTTCCATGCCAATTAAGAAAGATCATTGGTTGTATATATATATGCGCGATAATGATGGTGACGGTATGGTTGGAGAATAAGAAAAGTACAAGTTTCAATTATATATATTATCTCTGGCTATTATTTTAGAAATAATCTAGAAATTCAAATAATAAAACCCACTATCTGACTAGGAATAGATAGTGGGTTTTAAATATTTAATGTAGAATATTCTAATATTATTATAAAATTTTTCTTTATAATTCCTATATTTTCATAAAGATGAAAATATAGACAAGTTACTTATGTATGAAAATGTTTAATTTGGTTGACTTTTATGATATAAAAGTCTAAAATAAGGTTATATTAAGATTGGAGATTAAATAGTGAAAACAATCGATATGAGTGAAGAAACAATTAAAACCATAGCTTCTATCTTAACGTCAAAAGATGATGAATCAATAGAGTTACATTTAAAATCAATAGGGAATGAAAATGCTACTGGTGTTGATAATAGTAAAGGTTTTGCAAATTGGGATTTGCGATACAATGAATTACTTAAACTCTCAAGCAATTTTTTAAAACCGATTAAGATCAAAAGAGGCTGGGAGTTTGTTGTATTATATAATCTTTCAAGTACTCAACTGTACATTTGTGTCAAAAAGAAAAGGTTAAACGAAGTAATGAAAAGTGACGATATGACGCATTACATTAAGTTGGCTAATTTACTAGGAATTGATCCTACTATAAAAGAAATGACTCCTCTTACTGAACAACTTGAACTTTTCGATAAAATTTATGCACAAGATGATAATTTATTAAGGATGGCAAAAAATATTTATAATTTGACTCCTTCTAATGTATTCATTTTTTCTTTCGATGATGGGTTTATTCCTTCCATAGAGGCTCTTTCGTTTAATGCTAATCAAGAGTTAATTTGGCAAAAAGATTATACCTATCTACTAGATAGCAATTATCAGGTTGATATTAATTCAGATGGAATAGATAGTGGAGAAAACGAAAGTAGTACTCCTTTAAAACAGAAAAAAAATATTGTTCGTTTAAAAAGAATCTAGGATTATATAAAAGAGGTTAAAATAATGAAAAAGATATTTAATGGAAAACGATTAAAAGAAGCTCGTCTTTATAATAAAATGACCATTACATCATTAGCTGAGCGTTTGGAGATTACTAAACAGTCGGTTTCTAAATATGAAACAGGGAAAACAGCTCCAAATTTTGAAAATTCTCTTCAATTATATGACATACTAGGATATCCCCGCGAGTTTTTTTACACACATGATTCATTTGAATACGAAACAGAGGGTACTTTTTTTCGATCACGGCTAACATCTACGCTCAAATCTAAGCAACCTGCTGAAATATCTATCAAATATACAGTTATTGTTCGAGATTTTTTAAGTCAATATATTGAATTTCCTAAATTGAAAAATAGGGAAGAATATTCAGATATAAATGATATAGAATTGGTATCTAAAAAAGTTCGTCAAGATATGGTACTAAACGAAAATCCGATACTAGATATTATTGAAACTGCTGAGTTAATGGGGTTTTCAGTGATAAATTCAGAATACAATGAAGAAAAAATAGATGCTTTTAGTAGCATGAATAAAATAAATGATAATGAATACTTCGTAATTACAACAGGAGAAAGTAGTTCTTTTTACAGACGACAATTTAGTATCGCTCATGAAATAGGTCACTGGGTTTTACATCAAGATCTCAATCCGCAAGAACTAGATAAAGAAGAATACAGGGAAATGGAAACTCAAGCTAATAAATTTGCTTCATGTTTTTTGCTACCTGAGAATGCTTTTCGAAAGAGTTTGATACGAAATGATGTTAATAACATCGAAACATACTATAATTTAAAAAAAGTTTGGAACGTTTCAATGGCTGCGATGATTAAAAGAGCATATGATTTAAATATTATAAATATAGAACAACAAACTAAATTATATAAGCAAATGAACTATAGAGGATGGCGAAATCCAGAACCATTTGATTTAGAAAAAAAACGCACTATCCCAGTTAGTTTTAAGCAATCAATTCATCTATTAATTGACGAGAATGTTTTACAGGGTCATGAGATACCAGTAAAACTTGCTGAAGAGTATAATCTCTACTTAACAAATACGATGCTAGCTCGAGTTTGTGGAGTTAACGAAGCTCTCTTCAAAAATAATAATGAATCTCAGGTAGTCATGAAACTTAAAGACTTTAGGTCTAGAAAAAATAATGAAATTGGATAGATTTAAGTGAATTTATTTTATTCAAAATTAGTACGTTATTATTAAATTATAAAGGAGGGATAAAATATGGTAAAACATACCGGTGGAAAAGTTGGAAAAGCGGGGGAAACTTTAGTTTCAAAAAAGAGTAGTAAACCAGCAAAATCAAAAGCAGGAAAAACTTTAAAACAACACCAAGATAAAAAGCATTAAGTTGATTAAATTTATTTAAGTTAATTAGAAATAAGTATTTCAAACTGAGAAACTGAAGATTAGAGCTCTTGAGTTACTAATCTTCAGTTTCTTTTACTCTGTCTTTAATGTCAGATAAAAGTTGTTTGTATTCTCTCTCCTTTATCTTTCTGTATAAGGATCCTTGAGAGATACCAGTAATTCGAATAATGTCTTTAACTGAATATCGTCCAGAATCATATAAGCCTAAAGCATCTTTTACCTTTTGTTTATCCATTGTCGGTCTACCTAGCTTCACACCACGTGCTTTAGCAGAGGCTAAACCTTCATTTACACGTTGTACAGTCAAATCTCGTTCTAATTGAGCAATCACTGCCATCATCTGAAACATGGCCTGGCCAGTTGGAGTAGAAGTATCTAGGTTTTCTTTCAACGATACAACTTCTACTCCTTGTTCTTTTAGCTCTTCAACAGTAGAAAGGATATCTAGTGTTTTCCTACCTAAGCGACTAATCGATTCAATAATAACGGTATCCCCAGATCGGACGCTATTAAATAAGGTATCTAATCCTGCGCGCTTCTTTTGCGTACCGGTAAATTTTTCTTGTATAAGTTTATCGTAACCAACTTTTTCTAAAGCATCTAGTTGACGATGAAGTTCTTGTTTGTCTGTCGATACTCTAGCATAAGCAATTTTCATCATTTCACTCCTTAACACTATTCCTTCTATATAATATATTGAAATAAATTCATAGATTAGTTTGTACAATAAAACTCTTTTTTATTATACCATTAACGTTTATAAATGTAAGGGTATTTGGTAATGATTATGGACATTTATTTTGGTAATGCGAGGAAAGTTGATTATGTAAGGTTTTTTGATTGTTTTCTTTTCTACAAAAAAAAGTTCCCAAAAACACTTGTTTTTGGACATGCTCTTATCCTTTAATTAATCTAAACCAAACATACTATACACACTTATGTACTAAAAAATTTGAAATGTTCTTAAAAAGCTTCTGAGAAGCACTAAAATAAAAGAAATTGAAGAATAATAGCTTAAAAAGCTCTATTCTTCAATTTCTTTTATTTTTTCTTGTTCCATATTTTGAAACGCGATCATTCGTTTAGTTTCTTTTTCTAAAGTATTTGTAGCAAAAGATAAGAAAGAATCAACGTCTTGAGTCGCTAATAGTTCAACATACTGTGACTTTGTTCCTTTTTCAATAATTAAAGGAGGGAATCCTTCTTGTAGTAAAGAATAGTTCATTATCATTCGGCCAGTTCGGCCAGTTCCATCTGAGAATGGATGAATCCGTTCAAATTGAATATGAGTATCTAAAATAGCTATTAGCTTATCTTCATTTGTTTGAACCTGTTCTAATCGATAGTTTAAATTATCAACTAGTTGAGTGATTAACATAGGTGTTTCTGTAGGAGAAGATGTTTGAAATTCAGCACCTAAAATCATATTTTCATTCTTTTTAAATTGCCCTTTATCGTATTGCAATCGATCCGTTAAGTCACCATGTATCTCTTTGATTAGATTAACAGAAAGCTGATCTCCGTTTATTAAATGAGTGATCATGTGATCAAACGCGTGCTTATGATTTTCAATTTCATAAAATTCTCTAACTGTGGCACCCGAACCGGTTGGTAAAGTTCCATTTACAATAATAGAAACGGTAGCTGGTAAAGAAATAGTGTTTCCTTCAATTCCTGCTGAATGATGAGCTAATCGTACTAGGATATCTTCAAAATAGTCACTAGTTATAGATTTGAAAAATGTATTCATTTAGCAACCTCCTAACTTTTCTAAAAAATTTAGTATTTTAGAATATTTACTTCATAGATTTCCGTTGATAAACTTCTATTAATGTTTTAATTTCTCTTCTTTCATCATTAGTTAAAGAAGCTTCGTAATTATCTAACAAGATATCTAACAATTCATTAACACTATCTAAACTAAAAGAAGTAACAAGAGCATTCAATCGATGTGAGGTATCTGCTGCGCAACGAATAGTTGTAGTTTTTAATTTATTTTTCTTAGTGGGAACTTCTTTATTTTGATTATGACTATTTTTTTGAGATTCATCGACTGTAAATAAACTTGAACGATTGAAAGCTTCTTTTGGCTTTACTTCTTCTTTTCTTTCCAAAAGATTCCGTTTACCCTTGTTTTTATTTAATAAATTATCTGCCATAAAACTACCCTCATTTTCAATTTAATATGATTATAAATTAATTTAAGATGGTTAATCTTTTTTTTGAGATTCAATTTCATCTAACCGATTAATCATTTCTTCTGTAACTTTTTTATAAAGTGCCATTACCCTCTTGTCATGTATATCATGTTTCCCCTCTAAATCAGAGTCAACTATTCCGATAATGTCATAACGTTTTAATCGTTCCATATTTTTCACTAAATTCTTAAAGAGGTTTTCTTCACCAAATTTTTCCTTAGCAGTATTAAGTGTTGCTTCATCTACCTTAGAATTATTTTTTAATAATACTGGAAGAACACCTAAAATATCAAAATTCGCATCATAATTATCAATCAATTCTTGTAAATAGCCTACATAAGCTTCAGCACCAATTAAAGAACGTTCTTGAGTTTGTAACACAATAATTGTGTAATCTGATGCTAATAATGCTGAATCTGTATATGTACTTAATGTTGGCGGAACATCTATCAGAATATAATCGTAATCATCTTTAATTTTATCAATTAATCCCTTCAAAAAAGTTACTCGCCCTAATTGACTATCAGGGAATTTTTTTTCTAAAAATAAAGGAAAAGATGTGAAATCAGCAAAACTAGGAAGTAAATATAAATTTTCTTTTATTTCTATAATAATATCAGATAAATCTTCATCAGCTATTGCTGACATTAATGTTTTATTGAATGTGACAACATCATTTGTAATTCGTTGTTTTGTACGTAAATACAAGGAAGTTGCATTTGCTTGAGGATCTAAATCAGCTAACAGAGTTTTGTATCCTAATTTAGACAACATGTATGCCATCATTGCACTGTTTGTTGTTTTTCCTGTTCCACCTTTAAAATTACCATAAGTTATGACTTTAGCCATTTCAGCCCCTCTTTTCTTTAATGTCTACAAATCTACATCTTATATCATACTGTTAATATATCATGCTATAACAAGATGTCAAACGTTAACAGTAAAAACCATCTACAAATCTACAAATCTACAAGTAGACGAATCTACAATAATGAAAGCTATTAAATCAACGTTAACAGGTAGTGTGTATACAAATCTACATGTAGATTTTTATTCTTATATAGGCTATTTCGCTTTAAAAATAAGATTTTACAAAAAAAAAATAGTGTAGTAAATTTAATTCAATTCAAAGATAACAATAAAATTAAATAAAAAAAAAGCCCTGTAGACGGCAATCTACAAGACAACTAACATTTCTGTTTACTCCGTTATTATACCAATATTTTTAATTATTGGTGATTAACAAAGGCTTTTTTTACCAACACAGGAGCCAAGCTGTGTGCGTGACAGCATTTAAGTAGACAGGTTAAACATTCGCCACTGCAATAAAGAATGTTAGGAACATCTAAATAGGGTAACTGTATCTCCTATTGTTCTGAATGGTGACTGCGACCGATTTAACGGCAGAGGCGGTAATCTCAGGCTGAAAGCCTGGTAGTCTAAAACAAAGCTTTTAGGGGAGATTTTAAAAGGGTTTTAGACGTATTGAGACAACAATACCGACTGATACAGTATGTGATAGTGGCTCCGCTTCGTCTCCTGACGTCAAAAAGAAAAATACATAATCCACATAGTTGTAACCTTAGTAAGCTGATCTTAATTTTAGCTAGACTAGGGTACAACTATGCTCAACACCACAAACATCAGCCCTCTGTCAGCATTCCGAGTGCCTTTTGTCAACGATTGATTAGAAATATAGGCGGAATAACTTAGTTGTATTGCTTAATCAATAGGATTAGGAAATCTTGCTAAAAATTGCGAAGGTGGAGCGCAGCGGTTACCGAGTGATTTCTAGCAACCAATTGACTATAGCCAATCAAAAAATAAATTGCTTAACTTTGCTTATAATAAGGACGTTTATATTATTATATCTTTACTTTATTCGTTAACACTGGAATTAGGTGTTTAATTTTCTTCATAAATATAGACTAAATATTTTTATATATTGTTGGTTTTAATAAATTTCATATAATCTTCTGCTGAAACTTTCAAATACTTAATAATATTTTTTTTATTTTCATCATAGTCTATCATATTGCTTTTTACATAAGAAATATGTTCAATTACACCATCTAATCCTTTATATTTTTGGATGGTATCATATAAAGGAAAAATTGTATTTGATAATCTAACCATAAAGCGTCTATCTAATATGTCTACTGATTCTATCAAATCATTTTTTACTAAAGTAATTACATACTTACTTTTCAGGGCGTTATCGTAGATTTCATTTTCTTCTTTTTCCGTTTCAGCTATACTTTTTTGCGCTTTTTTACTGTTATCTTTGTAAGGTAAAGGAACTTTTGGAGAAACTTTTTTGATATAAAATCTAATACCAACAATTTCACGTCCTGATTTAACTTTATCATACGAAAGATTAAAGTGAGTATGATTAGTTATTTCTTTTGTTGCAGTTTCTAATACTCTAGCTTCAAAATTTGGAAAACGAGTATAGCGATCTACAGTATTAGTTATTCTTCTAAGTTCTTTTAAATCAATGTATGGATTTTTTAGTTTCTCTAACTGATCTTCCCTGCGTTGTCCGTTATCTTTATACACTTCATATTGGTTATAAAACATTGATAACCATTTGTATAATATTACGCTGTATTTACTATTTAATTCCATAATATCGGTAATTAAATATTGTGTGAAATTTCTCTTTAAATCAATTAAATAGGGCATAATATCTTCTGTAAACTTAATTCTCACATTATCGTCAAAATCGTTCCATTCACTACTTGATATTGGAGAAATAATTTTATATTTTAACTTACCATATTCATTTTCTTCTTTTACTTCAAAAATAGATTGCTGATGTAAATTAGTTAAAGCTTTTTTGAAACGAAAATGTTTATCGTTATCATTCACTTTAAAAAAATCAAATAAAGTTGCTTTTGATATATGAACCGCATTGTCTTTTGGAGGATTTTCTATATCCAAACAAGAGACAGCTAATTCAAATATTTTTAAAGGGATTTTATCCATCTTTGCAACACTAGAAATTAAATCATTACTTTCTACTGCCTTCTTATTATATAAATCTTCCATAGAAATCACCTTTTGTGTTATATTTGGGGTGTATGTATCAAGCATAGGGTAACCGCCTTTTCTTTTTATTGGAAAAGAAACTCCGTCACGAGTTGGTTTTCTCTGTGTCTTTATTATAACACAATACAGCTACAATTGAACTATAAATGTATACTTATAGCACAGTTTTTTGTAGCTATATGGCACAGCTTTTAGTAGCTGTATAAACAGTTTTTTGTAGTTGTTTAATCGCTGTAAAGCTTCGTATACATAGATTTTTTTTCACGCAAAAGGATTAAAAGATCTAAAATATATAATTATAAGATTAAATACAGTTTTATAACTATTTAAAAATCTGCAGATAATGATAGCGATGTAATTGAATTAACTGAACATGAGAAAGAAATAATTAATGAGTATGATGATAACGAAATTATTGACGTGAATAATATGACCGTGGAGCAAAAAGAAGTATTTGAAAATATGATAATTCAAGCAGTTGCAGAAATGGATCTCCCTACTAGTGAAGATGAAGAATCTACAACCAATGAAATCATGGATTTTTTTAATTCAGATACAGAATCTTATGGTGATTTAGAAGAAACCACTGAAAATATCATTGAAGAAATTGATAGCAATCATGAAACTGTTTTTGATCGTTTTTATGATGGTATTTCTGGTGAAGAGGTTATTGCTGCTAGAAAAATTGTATCTGTTAAAGTATTAGGAACAATTTTAAATGTTGCCATTTCATTTGTTACAGGTGGGGCAATTAGTTGGTTTATAAGAAAATATGGTTGGTCTGTACTCGTTTCTCAAATCGGAAGTAGAGTTAGTGCCTCATTCCAGATAAAACGATATCAAGTATTAGCAAAAGGACTTTCTAAATCAGCAGTAGCAATCGCTAATCCAGGATTAACAATTGCTAAATTAATTGACAAGAATGATAAAAATATAAATAATGGATGGATAGACTTTTAAAAGGAGCGTTTAAATGGAATTCATTTTAATTTTTTTTGAAGAAATATTATCAGCTGTTTTAAAGATTAACAATAGAATAATTAAAAATTTTATTTTAATTATTTTATTGTTAATAATGTCCGTATTTGTTTTTTTTATGCTGTATATACTTATTGGGGCTATATTTTCGACAGTAAGTTGGATTATAAAGATAATCCTATTTGCTATATTTATTCCCTGCATGTATGTAATATATATAATTATTTTAAATGGCTATAGCGAATGGAAAAATTAATACCTCTGATGTTTCAATTGCATAGTATACTAAAATCCCAACCACATAAATGGTTGGGATTTTTTCTTGGTTGAGACTATGAACGAGTAGGGGATAGGAAGTTGCCTCTGTTTCGGAAGGTTACGACGAAAACAATTAAAAAATAGCCGATATACTGGGGGAAACGACAGTATCAAGATAAATAAAATAAATAGGTGCAATTGAGGTGGCTAAAGATGGACAAACCTTACTTTATGATTATACTTTTGTAGCCTTTGTTATTGGAGATATGGCTCGGTAACTGTATTTTAAAATTACCAGTAATATTAAACATAACAACCTTCCCCATTATCCAAAAATAGATTTCACTAAGTAAGAAGAACGCCCAACCTTATAAAATCACGGTTGGGAGAGTAGTCACTTTGTATAACGGATATTATGAAAATAATATTTATATTCAATCTATAAATGCAGGTGTAATTTTTTGTGAATTAGACTTAATTTGTAATGCAAAAAAAATTAATTTTGAGAAATGGTTTAGCGTATAAAATATTCTAAAGAGGGTGTATGAAAGATGATAAAAATGGACTACTCACACCAACCAAAAAGAGATATTCTTTGTATTGACGTTAATTCTTTTTTTGCTTCAGTAGAATCAGTAAAAAGAGGAATACACCCTTTAGAATCGTATATCGTAGTAATGAGCAATCAAGAATTAGAAGGCGGATTGGTTTTAGCAAGTGCTCCTAGAGTAAAAAAAGAATCTTGATTTAATAAGATTCTAAATACACTAATTTAAGCAATTTCATGTATCTAGAAGTATAAAAAAGAAGGGATTTTTGAAAGTATGTTAAAAAAACTGACTTATTCTACTAAAAAACTAATTGGAGCCGTATTTGATTTAATTTCTAGTGTTGTTATTGCTCTATTACCTTAAAAAAAACTAAATAGATAGTTGTAAGGCATTGATTTCATGAATTTTATACTGTCTTATATAACTATCTATTAAGTTATTATAGCAATCATACAGAAAATAGGAGGGATCAAATGATAAAATTATTTGGAAAAGAATACACATTAAATTCTCTACTTTATGTTTTTATTCTTGTGTGTAGCATTGTCATTATCTTTTTGAATAGCTTGTATTTTATTTTATTTAAGGAAAATATTTTTAACTGGAATATGGGACTGGGAATTATTTTATTTATCTCTTCGGTGCTAAATTTATTTTCAAAAAAGAAAAAAAACAGAAGAATCTAGCGTGTCTTTGACTAATTTTTTTTAAAATAATTACATAAATAAAAATAAAAAAGCAGAGGTCAAATTATTTTTTTGATCCATGCTTTTTTATTTTTATTGTTTAAAAACACAAGCAAAAAAGCCCAAAAACCGTACACATTATGTGTACATTTTGTACACATAAGTACACTTAAAGTACACATTAAGTACACATTTGTGTACAAATGTGTACATTGAAACGCTGTAACCGTTGATACGAAGCCTTTTTGGAAAATCAAAAAAAACATCTGTTTTTGCGAATTAGGCGTCGGTTTTTTTATTTAAGATTCGTCAGGCACAGCCTGACACGTCAACGTTTTGGAGCACCGCGAAAAAACGGGCGACGTCGGAATCTCTTTATGCTCTTACCTAGAATTACCTAAAGCTCATTTTATTTCTGCTACAATTTTTTTCTGTTTTTGAACTTTCTTTTTTTTTGATTTTTTCTTCACATGAGTGGAACGAATTTTTAAAATTTCGGATCGATTTTTACCACAATAAAAATGAAATTTTTAAAACTGGATTGATCCTGTCTAACTCTTTTTTTTTTGGTTTTGGCACAACACGATTCATCATGTGCAAGTGCTCATTTTTATTTTGGGATTAGCTACAAGAAATGATTCCTCTTGTTAATTTTTATTTTTTAGTCAAAACTAAACAAGAGAACAAACTATTTTAGGAGGTTTTTTTTTGATAGATTACATAGTTTACGTTATCGCTGCATTCATTATTTTCGGGTATTTGTTTGGTATTTTTAATATCATAATGGGGAAGTATACATCTATTTTTGTACGCTATTTCACTGTGGTCCCTGTTGATCTGAATCAACTCGAAAGGCTATCTAAAAATAAACAGAAAAATTTTAACTCTTTAATTGTTTTAGGCGGAATTCTACACATTTTAATTACCCTAGTGGTGCTTAGTGTTACTTTTTCAGAAGCTGATTCAGGGATAATATTACTTTGTCTTTTTTCTTACTCTGGTAATTCTCTGTTTTTTAGTTACCGTACACGCAAACTTTTAGAGAGTAATTCTTGATTCAAGGGGCAATAGCTAAAAAGAGCTTTTAAATCATTTCTAAGCCACTTTAAACCTCAACCGACGGAAATGTGTGTCCAATGGTTTAAAAATTGTTGAACGTGCTTTTTTTACGTTTAACAGGGTCTGTTTAACTGATTAGTCCTTTATTTTTTGGTTTTTTCTGCTTTTGGGTATGTAGGGCTTGCCCTGCACGACCGAAGGGAGCACTATACTTGTTTAATTTCTAGCTAAAATAAGATTTAGAGCTTATTTATAGATTTTAAGTAGTTACCCCGTTCGTTTATTGCAAATAGAGCACAGCGACTTCTTTTGACCTTATAAACTGGTTTTTAGTTTGCGTAGCAATGTTTTTATTTTTATCTAGTAAAGGATACTGATTTTGAGAAGTAAGAGTAACGTTTTTGCAGGATAATAGTTGATCAATAATTCTAACGTAGTTAAGAGATTAAGAGTATTTACTCTTAGCTCGCTGGATCTTTTCGTTCTTTGTAGAGATGTAGTCGGTGGAATTATTTTTTTATGGAACTCATGTGGTGTATTTTGCTTGTTTTAAGCATTTTGGTGGAGTTGGGTTGTTCTTATCTGATTTGGGACGTAAAGTTTCGCCACTGGTGTAAATATGTCCATTTAAAGCGTGTTAGACTTATAGCTCTTGATTAGTTAGTAGTCTTTCAATGTACTTCTTTTATTAGGGTATTTAATTTAATCAAATATGTCGGTTGGATCGACCATTGCAGACATTTCTGTGGAACAACAAGCCATAAAATAAGAGTTAGTGACTGAAGAAAAAATGATCGAACTAAAGAATAACTAAAAGCTGATTTTTTGAAGCTTACCGGTTTCAATTGTTCGAACCGTCGAGCGTCAGAACATTAATGATTATTTGTTGTTTAGATATTGAAAGATTTTTAAAGAATAGTATATATGCTATTTCTTTATATTAGTTTTAATAAAGTTTTAAAAGAGTTTTAAAGATAAAAGAGTTTTAGATGTCTATTTTGACTTACTCCTCAAAGGGATACAGCTATAGTGCAGACGACATTTTGTCTGCACTATAGACGACATTTTGTCTTAGTAAAGACGACGTTTTGTCTGTATATAGACGACATTTTGTCTTAGTAAAGACGACATTTTGTCTGTTGAAGAACGACATATCATTTACATGTCGTCTGCGAGTGTTTATAATGAAATAAACACTCGAAAGGCGGAATATTTGTTGAATGAAATTGTAAAATATGAAAATAGTTTAAACGATGTAAGTTTTAGAAAATTCAATCCTAATGAATTAGATTTATTTTTTTCAATATGCTCAAAGTTAAAAGATAAATACTCTCAAGAAATCGAATTTAGTTTTGAACAATTAAAAGAGTTGAGCAATTATTCGCCGACATCAGTTAAACGCTTTATGAATGATCTAGATAAAACGTATACTAAAATGCTAGGTCTTACATATGGGGAACGTACAGAAACAAGAATAAAACGTTTTGTATTGTTCACAAAATTTGATATCAATGCAGATACAAAAACTGTAAAAATTGGTATTAATAATGACTTTGAATTTCTCTTAAATGACTTTGAAATGTTTACTAAATTTGAGTTAAAAGAATTTACAGAAATTAATAGTTCTTATACAAAGACGATTTACCGTAAATTAAAACAATTTAAAGGTACTGGCTTCTATACAGTCTCGATTGAAGAATTTAAACGATTATTAGATATCCCTAAAAGTTATCGTATGTATGATATAGATAGAAGAATCCTTGAAAAAAGTATTAAGGAGTTAAAACCATTCTTTAAAAGTCTCAGTTATAAAAAAGAAAAAGCTAAAAAAGGAAATAAAATTGAAAGAATTAGTTTCATTTTTGAAGAAAAAAAACAAGTACAGGTTCCATTATATGATTGGGTTAATAATAAAGAGATAGAAACACAATCTGAAAGATACAAGAGTGAAAAGTCCAAACAAGAAAAATTAAATACTAGTGTCGTTAGTTAGATTCATTTAAACTATTGTTATAACAACATTTAAGGTGGTTTTATTTATGAATAAGGATAGTAATTTTATAGAATACATATCGCCTAATATCGCTGCGAAGAAGCTAGGAATTGCAGTAACAACCTTGCGAAAATACTCTAGTTTGGTTGAAAAAACGAGCGGAAACAAGTCTTATTTCAATCGTGATAGTAATAATAGTCGATTATATACAAATAGCGACGTATCGGTTTTGAAACGGATAGTAGCGTTAAAAGTACGTCCTGATTTCTCTCTTGAAAAGTCAATAAAACAAGCATTGTCAGAAAATGACGTGTCGGACGTATCAGGTGGCGATACCCGATTTGAGAGCGCCACAACTAACGACATGCAACCGATTCAAGATGATAAAATCAGACAATATGAGTCGCTTATTAATCAACTAATTGAGAGTAACCTGAAATTATCAGATCAATTAGAAATTGCTATTGTAAAGTTGGAAACTCATGATAAAAAATTAATGGAACTAGAACAAAGTTCACCTGAGAAAATAAGCATATTTAATCGTATATTCAAAAAAAAATAATTATAATAATTTAGTATGTTTTGCCAAATAATTAAACAAAGAACTCCTACCATTTTATTATGGTAGGAGTTCTTTGTTTAATGGGTTTTATGTTAATTTAAAATTTTTACGTGTATATTAGAAAGTCATAATTCCAATAATTGCAAAAACTACCATAATTATTATTACAGCAGCTACGATTATTTTCACAGTTTTTTTTTGCATAGTATCACCTTTTTCTCTTTTAATTTTTCCAAGCAGAACCACTAATTAGGCCATTTTCCCCACCAGTAACTTTCAAATTATAAGTTCCAATTTGAACACTCAATCCTTTAAGTGGTCCAATTTTATAACTAAATGTAGCTACTCCACTATATTTTTTATTTGATATTGATCCATAAGAAGAAGTTCTTGACGTTTTTACTAAAGGATTAAGATTTCTTACTACAATACCGCTTGTAGTACCTGCTTTTAAAGCTCCTGTACTATTATAAGTATAAGTGACAGTAACTCTATAAGTAGTCCAATTTATACCGAATGAGCTTAGTGTAGATGTATGGCTAACGGTTCTTGAATTAGAGGCTGCTCTTGCTTGATATTGTTGTACTGAAGGTTTTTCTGTAATTATTTCTTCAGAAGATTCAAAAGGTTGTTTCATAGAATCAAGAAATTCCATTTGTTGATTGTAATCAAGTAGTTGAAATTCATTTAATTGTTCTAAAGCATCTTCACTTGCAGTTTCTGCATATTCGGGGTCTACTCCAGCTTTTAAAGCATCTTCTACAGAGTAATTTTTTAAATACTCACTATAATTTTCTGGATTTCTTAAAATTTCGTTTGCTTATTCTATTTCTGACAACTCTGAAGCATACACATTACCAGGAAAAGCCCACACAACAAAAGCTAGGATTGCAAAAACTAATAAAAAATTTTTCTTTTTGTTTAACATAAATTTTTTCCTCCTAAAGTATATAATAAATTAAATGATTTTTATACCTGCTATCCTCCTTAAATTGATAATAATATTATCTCGCAATTAACATATATTGATAAGAACGCAATGGTTTACATGCTAGCAACCATTAGGTGCTAACAGAGGAATAAGGTGTTTTTAATCTTCTAAATCAGACTTTCGAAGGAAACAATAGCCTAAAACAATTAAAACGTACCCAAAAATAATGTTTCCGGTAAACACAGCTAAAATAGCAACACTAAAAATAAGGATAGACAAAAATTGATAACCATTTTTTTTAGTTATTTTTTTCATTATAATATCTCCCATAACCATTCTCTTAATCTAGTAGTTCATAATCAAATTATCTATCTAATATTATAAAACGAAAAGAACGCAGTGGTTTACATCTTAGCAACCATTAGGTGCTAAAAAGCAACTAATAGCTGATAGTCAATGATCTTTACTTTCGGTATGATAGAACAAAGAGAAAAAGAAGGAGGAAAAAGATAAATAGCATTAGGAGAACGATTGAAAGAAAGTAGAGTGAATAAAGGGTACTCGCAAGGAAATGTAGCAGATCATTTACATATTTCAAGACAATCTATTTCGAAATGGGAAAATGGAAATAGTTACCCTGATTTAGATAATCTAGTAAAGTTGAGTACCTATTACGAAGTTTCGATTGACGAATTATTGAAAGAAAATCAAGAACTCAAAAAAAAAATAGAAGAAAATAAAGGTAAGATTGAAGAAAATGTTCAAAAATTAGCTTTTATTCGTGGATCAAGTGAAAAAGATGAAGGGTTAATTTTATTAGTTCTTTCTTTTTTGGGCTTTTTAATCACACCTTTAGGTTTAATTACTTCTCCTATTCTAATTTTTAGAAATAAAAAAACAAATACACTACATAAGTTCATTTACGTAGCATGTATTTGTTGTATAGCCTATAATTTATTTACCGGTTATGGAATTTTAAGTGATATTTTTAGTTGGGGAACAACTACTGTTGAGTATTTAGGGTAATTAATAAGTAATAGAAATTTTATTAGACAATAACTTTGCTCTTAAATTTATTGAAGTTGTAAATAACCCCCCCTTTTTTTTCAAGTAGTAAGTAGATTGAATAGAACTATCTAACTTTAGTTCTGCCTTTGTAAAGCTTCCTGTATAAGCCACAATAGATGGGGAGTATGCTTTTGTAATTTTATTTCCACTCACTGAAATTTGGTAGAGTGTTGTGTTTGAGTCTCTAACGATTAAATAGTATATGCAAAAGGCACGAAATCAATTCTTTTTTGGTTTCGTGCCTTTTTTGATATCTTCAAAAGTCTACATGAGATTTATGAGATCAAAAAGCTCTTACCTTGCCTCAAACGCCTATGAAAGCGTATACTAATATTAAATAGTCAGTATTTATCCTGTCACTAGTTTATAGTGGCAGAAACCAGTGACACGAACGCTTTGTTACTAAAATATCTTTTACAGGAGGAAACAAATATGTTGGATGTCAAAAACAAATGGGCACTTGTTACAGGAGCTAGTCGAGGGATCGGACGGGAGACCGCTTTAGCGATGGCCAAAAACGGTGCGAACGTCATCGTCCATAGTCGGAATCTTGCGCATACAGAATCACTGGTCGAAGAGATCAAAAAGCTTGGTGTGGACGTCTTTGCTGTCGCTGCGGAACTGTCTAATGAAGAAGAAGTCAGAAAAATGGCCGATACGGTTTTAGAAAAAACAACGGTGGACATCCTGTTCAACAATGCAGGCGTCATGTCAACGTTTCAGAACCCTCAATGGCAAGTGGATGCTAGTGAGTATGTCCGGACGTATCAGATCAACGCGATCGCTCCAATGATCCTGTTAGAGAAGTTACTGCCGGGCATGCTGGAACAAAAATTCGGACGCATCATCAACACCACCAGCGTCGTCAAGAACCAGCCGGCGCTAGGGGCTTATGTTGCGTCAAAAGCCGCGCTGGACAAACTCGCCCAGGACTACGCTGGGAGACTGAAAGCCAAAAACGTCATGATCAATTCCGTCTACCCCGGCTGGATCAAAACAGACTTGGGCGGAGAAAAAGCACCGCATGACGTGGAGACCGTTATCCCCGGAATGATCATCGGCGCCTTTGTACCCAAAGGATTCACTGGACAGTGGATCGAAGCTCAAAATTATAGCGGGAAGAGTCTTGAAGAGGCTTTGGAAATGCTTGAAGAACAAAAGTAATACAACAAGAAAATGGATTTGTAGTGACCCTAAAAGCAACTTTTTTAGGGTCATTTTATATATTTCAATTTTCTATCAAAATAATAGAAGAGTAATGAGGTTATTAGCAGAAAATCAGATATTTGAATTAAATTTTACTATGTTTTTGTGTAAGCTGATCATTAAGAGAACTCCTTTCTTATGGTTGGTTTCAGCACCTTAACCATGGCAGAAAGGGGTTCTTTTTTTATCACTTAACAGGTGGTAAGGACTTTATAATTTAAGCCTACCGTTAGGCAGTTTAAAAGGTTTAAAGGAAAAGTATGAATTATTCAGGCAGATAATGTTTTATTAATAACGACTTTTTTATTTAATCGCCTTCTAAATGACATCTTTTAGTAAGGGAAAACAACTAAACTAAAAAAGGATTATACTGTTTTTTTAAGTGGTATAATCCTTTTTTAGTTCAATAGATCAGTCTAAAAAAAGTCATATAGTTACTTATTAAATCGAATGTTAACGGCTTTCATAGCTAACTCATAATTATCATTATCAAGAAGTGAAAAAATTTCTAATGGTGTGGAGCAATCATAATTATTATATAAATTAAAAGCTAATTCGACCATTTTTCTATTTCCACTACTAAAATCGACTTTCTCAAAACAATCTGTTTTAATCCAATGTTCCTCAAAATCATACAGGTTATCAATCTTTGCATACAGCTCTTTATTTTCACTAAAAATAGTGAACAAAGCTCTCCGTTCATGATTTTCTGGGTTTGTATTATCTCTTTCGATTAGTTTATAATAGTTTTCATTTTTCATTTTATCAGCTCCTAATTTTTTTATTTCCTGATGAAATCACTAGTTAAAAACCTAAACGAAAGTTTAATAACGTTTCGCTGATTTCATCTTCATTGATTCCGATGTAGCGTTTCGTGATTTTCTCGCTGCTATGACCGAATATCTCCATCAGAGTGGCTACGTCTTTAGTTTTCTTGTAATAGTGGTAGCCAAACGTCTTACGCAGCGTGTGCGTGCCTATATCGTCTCTTCCTAGCAGTGCAGCGACTCTTTGAAACATCTGATAGACTGTATTGACTTCCAAATGACCACCTTTAGTACTTGGAAACAAATAATTCTCTGAGTCTAAGTCTTTTGTGTACGCTTGGATCAAGTCCTGCAAACTACTCAAATACAATATACGCGTTTTTCCGGTTTTCTTTTCGACAATGCGGGGATTTTTTGAGGAAATCAGGTCTTTTTTCTTTAATTTAATGATGTCTGACATACGTAAACCGCTATTAATGCCGATCAAAAACAGAAAAACATCCCGATCTGAGTTTTTATTTCGCCTCAAACAGAATAAAAAGTCGTTTATTTCTTGCTGCGTTCTTAATGGTTGGACGTTGTAACTCATTTAAAAGCCCTCTCCTCTCACAAAATCGATACATGATTTTGTTTATTATACCACATAATCGTGTATTAGAGGTCCCTATAAAAAAAGAACCCTATTGGAATAGGATTCCGGATACCCGTTTTTATACAATTTCATGTATTGAAATAAATTAATTCCATTCTGATATAATCATTAGTAAATAAGAAATATGTCATGTTTAAAAATAAAACTGGTTACTTTAGACACAATCATACTAATCCTCGGAAAAAATCTGTAGGACATTATTTTTATGGGGGAAAACGGCTTAAAATGGAAAAGAATATAAAGAAAAATATAAAAGGAAACAAATATAAACGATTATTAATTTGGGTTAGTGAATCATCTACAGTATTTTCTTTTGTTACTAGGAAGGATGTGGGGATTAGTGAGAGATCAATAAGGTTAATAGAAAGTCTTACTGAGTTTTTAGTGGACTCTTATCCAACTAATGAATGGTTATCTAATGAGATTGTAGATAGTCCAATTATTGGTCATATTTACTTTTATGAATTAAACAAAACCACAAAAAATATTTTATTAGAAGTTTCCAACTCCTTATTTGATTGGGGAGATGACGCTTTGACTGATCTACCTGAAGATGTAGCTTTTTATGATGGGAAAAAGCGTCCTGTATTGCATGTTAATGGACACGAAAACTATGCTATATTAGAGGTTTCATCATTAAAAGAATATCTCAAACTAACTTTTTTATAAAATAAAGGTTTTCTAACGAAATTAATTCCTTTGTTAAATCTTCAAATAATTTTTTAAGACTGTAAAGTAGCATTGTACAAATCAAGAACCTTAATCTGCTAAATTTCCAACGTTTTTTTAGAGTAAAATAAGGTCTTTTATCCGTAAATGACTTTAAAAATAAACTAAACACCTACAATACATGATTCTATGTAATTTCATGTATTAAAATAATAAAAAAAGGAGTGGGGTTCTTGTCAAAAGGATTGCTTCATCATATTGAACTCTATGTTTCTGATTTAAAAAAATCTACTGATTTTTGGGGATGGTTTCTTGAGGATTTAGGATATCATTCTTTTCAAAAATGGGAAAATGGACAAAGTTGGAAATTGGAAGAGACTTACATTGTGTTTGTCCAAGTAAAAGAGCCTTTTTCAGATAATTCGTACCATAGAAAAAATGTAGGGTTAAATCATTTAGCTTTTTATGCCAGTTCACGACAACACGTAGATGATATGACTCAAAAACTAACAAACAAAGGAATTCCTATTCTTTATACAAAACAACACCCATTTTCCGGAGGTGGAAATCATTACGCGGTGTACTTTGAAGATCCAGATAGGATAAAAGTAGAACTTGTAGCTCCTGAACTATCTAAATAAATATATGTACTGTCGATTTAAAGTGTACCTATAGCCTACAGTTACAAGGTCTTGTTACTATTAAGATTTTAATGTCAAATACAAGTGTCGATTAAATGATTCAATAATGACAGATAATATAAATATTTATCATTCATGTGTGTTTACCAATAAATAAAATTGAGAACTACAATTTGAAAGAATAAAAAATAGTAAAAAGCAAATAACCAAGCGGATCAACCTATAGAAGCTCTATAATTTTATACGATAAAGAGATAGTAATTGTAGAATCGTATAGACCAAAATCTTAAGACTGTTACTATAAATATCGTTCTTACTATTTTTGATAAAAAATCAACATCTTCCACGAACCAATTCTTTATTTTTTTAATCAATGTAATCATCTCCTTTTAATATAGGATAATCAAACAGTGAAGCAATTAGAAATATTTATATTTGTAAACTAGTGTATTCTTTAAGGTAATGATATAATTATTGTAATAAAATAAAGTAAGAGGGGGTCCTTAAGGTGATAGTAATAGATGAGGTTCTTAAGAAAGAAGCTTTAAAGAGAACAGAAAATAGAATGAAATATAGTTTTAGAGAAGAACCTATTTCTCAACCGGGATATAAATATAGCATGATTTTAACAGCTGTTTTAGGAGAACTAGTTTTTGAAAAATATTTGAAGAGTAAAAAAATAAACTACCAACAAATTGAGAGCTCTGATTATGCTAGATATTTTCAGATCGGAAATTTGAAGTTAGAAACTAAAACATCAGCTTATTATAACTCGAAGGGATATAATAGACTAAATCTTTTATATAATGTGCGGGAGTATGACTATAATATTGATTTTAATATTCATTACGTCGTTCAAATGTTTATAAATGGAAAGATACCGAGTAATAAATTTGATATTGACGAATGCACTATAGGTCATATAACAGGTGGAGCAGAATTTAGCAGAATTCCAGAAATTTCAAATGAAGTAAACTATGATGTCCGAAGACCATGTTATGTAGTAGATTTAGATGATCTTACTAAAGTAGATGATATATTTTAATTGTTATATCAAGATGGTATAGCAATTAGAAGCTAGTAATTAAATCTAAAAAAGAGAATCTCTATTTTTAGTAGATATTCTCCAATAACAATATAAAGTATTATTTTTTAGTTATAAGTTAGTAAGAAATTAACCAAATTTATTTCATTTATTGGATTATTTAAAACAATTTTTCCAAGATGTAACCTTTCTTTATCAGTTCCAGAAAAACTTGAAAGAAGCCAATTATGTTTTATTTTAAATGTTAAAAGAAATAAACGCTTTTCAATTTTATTTACTAAACAGATAGCATAATGTAGTTTATGAGTATTTAGGTAGTAAAATAGTTCTCTTTCCATCATGAAATTATTATTATTCCCATATATTACTACAAGATTTAGCTTATTATTAACATTAAAAATAGTAGCTTCTCTCGAGTACTCAACTTCCTTATATTTAATATTCTCTTTTTTTAATAGTTCTATAATCTTCATATTAACACCTGTTTTAATAAGCTTAATTAGCGATAAAATGCTCATTAATCCTTTCTTTCTCTATGTTAAAAAATCTATGATTTTAAAGTAACTCAGTCTGTAAGGATCTTTTTTTTTTTGTTTTCTATTCTATCTATGGCAATATTATAATATTGTTCATCAAGTTCAATTCCTATGAATTTCCTACCATGCAAAATACTGGCTACGCCTGTCGTACCAGAACCCATAAATGGATCTATAATCGTTTGGCCAGGATTTGTGTGTATTTTTATAAGGTTTTCCATTAAATTCAAAGATTTTTGAGTAGGATGTGCTGTACGTTCTTTTCCTAAAACAGTGGGAGTCTTAAATTCAGGTCTTAAATAAGGATGGTTATCTGGTTTATTAAAGATCCATTTCGAACCCTTCTTAACTCCCCAGATAGCGAATTCAGTATCTTGCACATACCGTCTATTAATATTTCTAGGCATAGGGTTACTTTTTACCCATTTAATTACATCTTTAACTATTATATTATTAGCTTCCATTGCGTCGCAAATATAGCTAATATATCGGTAAGAACAAAATATAATAAAAGATCCATCTTTAGTTAATATTGATGAATATAGTTCAATCCAAGAATATAAATCAAATTCTTTATCCCATTCTCCAAAATCAATACCCTTTCTTTTAGCATTATTCATAGTGTCAAAGTTATTTTTTTTAGAAATATTATAGGGTGGATCAGTAATTACGTGATCAACTGTTCTTTTACTATTGATAAGTTCTTCTATTACTTTATAAGCATCTCCGTTATATAATTGATATTGATCAGTAAATATTGAGCTTCTTTTACTCAATGTGTTAATTATACTTTCACCTATAGCCTTAGCCATCAAAGGGGGAACAGCGTTGCCTATTTGAGTACATATTGCCGTTTTATTACCATAGAATCTAAATGTATCTGGAAAACTTTGAATTCTAGCAGCTTCTCTAGGCGTTATTGCTCTGTTCAAAAAAGGATGTGAATTTTTTCCATTAGATGGTGTATCGAATCTAGTATCAATAGTAGGACTAGGCTTATCCCACTCAAGTCTGCTCCAAGTAGTCTTAAATTTTTGTTTCCCATGGTACTCTTTGGGAAGATATTCTTTTCCTTTCTCAGGTGGAATCATAGATAGTTTTTTTAAAGCTAATTCACTATGATTAGTAGCTATATGATTATACAATTCATAACTATCTGTTCTCATTTTTTCTTGATAAGGTGAGCGAATTTCTCTTAAGTATTGACTATTTTCTTTTCCTTCCCCAGAATTTAAGTAGTCTAAATCTGAAATGGCATCTCTAACAGTATTTGAGATATCATTTTTCAAAGGAAAATTTAAGAGTTGTTTTTTATGAGCAAGTAATATAGCTCTTTTCCTTTTTTGTGGAACACCATAGTCTGAGCTATCTAGAACCTTATAATTTAAAACATAACCAAGCTCATTAATGTGCTTTTTAATCTCTTGAATAAAGTAACCATCTGAAGCAGTAAGCATCGTTTTTACATTTTCAATAATAAATAATTCAGGTTCTAAACGTCTTACAATATCTAAATATTCTAGAAAAAGGTAATTTCTAGGATCACTTAGTCCTAACTTTTTCCCTTTATTAGAAAACCCTTGACAAGGTGGCCCACCTATAATCATATTTACATTTAAATCTTTTGCAGATGTTATGATTTCTTCCTTTAGTGTAGAATGAAGTATATCTCCACAAATAGTTTTAGCATTTGGTATATTCTTTTTTAAAGTAAGAAGAGCTGCTTCATTGAAGTCTGTTGCAAGAACTGTTTCAAATTCTTTTAATTGATCTAGTCCATAAGAAAATCCACCCGCACCAGAAAATAAATCTAGTATTTTATATTTAAACAAAAATAATCACTCCTGCATTTTTTTTGAGGTACTGAAATTATAACCCTCAAAATAATAAATAACAAGAGGAAGAGGTATATTTATGAAATTACTTAGCGATATATTGAATAGTAAAAATTTACAGACCTTAAGTTTTGTTTTCTTTAACCTATCTGATGAAACAGAGAGCGGATTCAATTTGAAAGTCTTATATAAAACTTCTAAATTTGCGAGCATAGAATTAGATAGAAAAATCGTAGAAGAGAATAATAAGTTGTTAAAGGAATATACTGGTTTATCATTTGAATTAACTGGAGAATCTTCTCATAGGGCCACTATTGATAATGATATGAGTTTAGATAGAAACTCTATTTTAAGTTTAATTAATTCGAAGATCCAGCAATTAAGATTTGTTTATACAGATAGTGATTTTGGAAGAATAATAATAAATTCATTTTTCATCCCACGTGGTAGTATAGATTTAAATCGTTCATACTACTCTGTTGACATATTAAATAAGAATATTACTGAAGACTATATTGATAATTTGTTAAGCATATTAATGTCTCTTGAAGATATTAATCAATTAAATATTAATTTTAGAGAATTACAGCCAGAATTTATAGAAGGAATAAAAAGAAATACTCAATTAAGAATTAACTTAAAATGGTTTTACAATAGATACTACAAAGATTTCAAAAAAATTAACTTATATAAAGCGAATATTTTAGAAAATAAAAAAGAAAACATATCGTTATCAACATTCAGTAAAAAGTTTTCTTCAGGATTCATTGAAAGAGCATTATTTTATAAAGAAAGAATACTTGGACAAGAATTCTTATTTAAACAACTAACTAAAGAAACACTTAATAAAAAAATTGCTGAGCTGAGAAAAGTATTAGACTTTGATCAATTAGGAACTGATAATAGCATAAATTCAAAAGAATCTAGAAATAAAGCAATTGTTAATTTGGTAACTATTTCTCAACCAGATGAATGTTTTTCTTGTAAAAATAAATATAAAATAGAGAATCGTACTTTTAAAATTCGTGATAATAGCAGATACTATTTAGAATTGCATCATGTTATATCATTTGGTGCAGATAAGTCAGGAGATGTATTGGAGAATTTAGTTAAACTTTGCCCGTCTTGTCATAGAGCTTTAACACCTAATCGTGCTGAAGAATCCTATCAGAAAAAGATCATTACTGATATTTTAAATAATAGTTCTGAATCTAAAAAATATGTTTCTAACTTTGTTAAAGATTCAAGTAATATAGATCACTTAGTAGATTTTGTATATTCTAATCTGAAGTAGATAGTAAAGGAGCTACAAGCCATGGCTAATACTTATAACGATAATAAAAATAAGGTTACAGAATTAATGGCAATTCATCTGTTAAATAATTTAAATATAGCAGTCGAAAAAAATAATCAAATAGATTATAGCAGTGTAGATTTATTAGTGAAAGATGATATTAAAATAGATGTACAATACTCAGAAAGTCTTAGTAGTTATGGCGACTTAAGAGTCGATTTCATCTCAGCGTACAAATTTATAGATGGAATAAGTATTAATCATAAAGATCAGCTAGATATTTTTTCTGAATTTGAAAAGATAAATAATGTAAAAATAGCAAAAAAAGGAAAGCATTTTATTCCGGATTATTTGGATTATTTGATAGTATTTTTTTATAACAATAAATTAAATATTAGTGAATTCGATGAGAATAAATCAACTCTCATACAAGATAAAATTGTACCAGACTATACTTTAGTAATTAAATCAGATGATTTAAAAAATCATATACTAAGTAATCATGCTTACTATTCAAATAAGATAATTAAGAATACTAAAAATAAGCTGCCTGATCAACATGGTTCAGCATTTATACCTGTAAAGTTAGAACTATTAAGAGAGTCTAATATTGGATTTATTTATGAGAAACTGGATGTTGATGAAATCCAAATAAAAGACTACTTAAATCTTTTCTAGTTCATTTTGTTTCAACTTATTTAATAAAATAATACTCATAAACGTATAAATATGAGTGTTAGAATTATTCCTGAATGATTCATACTTTTAAGAAAATTAATAATTGGTGCATTTTTCACTTCTTTCAGATCATTAGTTTGATAGGTTTACTTATTTTACTTAAAATTTCCAAGTCACTCATTTTTTTGTCAGAAAATTAAGATTTTTAGGCATACTAATCCCTTGAAATTAGCCTTTTTTTTAAACTATTCCATTAGGTGTGAGTGCTACTGCCATTTGAAATGCTGAATATTCCGCAAGATTTTATGGAATAGTTCATAGTAAACGTGATAGGAACTGAGTTTTAAAAAGGTTTTTCGTCCAGAATGAACAAGTTTACCCGCTACTTTAAATAAGAGCAAACGAATAGTTGAAACTTGAAAACCTTTGGTTTCTTTCGTAAAACAAAGAGTACGCATAAAATTGACGATGTTGTAAGCTAGTACACTCACCATCATACGTGCATGATTTTCTAAAAAACGAGGACTGTCGGTTTTATCGAAATAAAATCCATTTTTGGCCTCTTTAATGTAATTTTCCATGGTGCCTCTTTTAGAATAGGTTTGAAAGGCCGCTTCTGCAGAAAGGTTCTCTGATAAATTGGTTATGATAAATTCATGTCGAGCAATCAATTCGGTTGCTTCGCGCGTAGATTTAATACAAATTCTTCGTGGATGTGTCCAGCTCTTCGCTTGATAGAGTGTAGAAGCGTAATGAACTTCTTTTTTATCCCAATCCTGCTGGTCATCTATCGATACAAATTGCTCAGCGATTTTTCCTAGGTTACGATTCGATTTCAATCGAATAACATAAAAATTTTGACGTTTTTCACACAGTTCATATAATTCAGGAGTTGCAAAACCACTATCTGCACGCACTAGAATAGAACATACAGGTACGGTTTCTTGGTAATGGTCAAAAAGTGGCCGGACAAAATCTGCAACACCATTGGATGTGTACACATTACCAGAACGAAGTTCTGCTTTCAAAAAGTCGCCGGTCAGGCCTTCAAAGGCAACAAGTGGATGATAGCCATTCGTTTGGTAATGGGCATTATAATCCGATTTCTCCTGATTGCCAAAGGTATCCGAATGTGTTGAGTCTAGATCAAAAATCATTTCAGTTGTATTACGAGCAGTACGTACTTTATCAATCAGGATTTGATTGACTTCTTGTAATTGGGAAATGTTTTCCTGACTTAACCGATCCCATAAACGAGAAATAGAGGGTTGTGAAGCGAGTTGCTCTTTAGCTAATAGGCTCTGGAAAATGGGATCTTTTGATAAAACGTCAGCCAAGGAATCCGTTTGATATCCAGCAATCAATTGAAAAAGAATTTGTTCAATAATTGAATGATTAGCATGGTTATAGTAAAGTCGATCATCGTTAATAGTGAGGGTTTGTTTCAAAATGTTAGAGAAATTAATGGTGTGCATGAATTCCTTAACTAAAATCAATCCGGAATCTGAGGATAAATTACCCCCAGAGTGAGATACCGTAATGTTTGAATTGAAAAGTAAACGATTTTCATGTAAAGTTGCCATAGAGAGAACCCCTTTCTTTGGTTATGTTTAGTCGCTTTAACCATAGCAGATTGGGGTTCTTTTTGCACACCCAAAGGGTGCTGATAAAATTAACTCAAACTAGCGTTAGAACAGTTTTTCCAGAGCGTTTCAGAAAAAGTATGAATTATTCAGGTTATTAAATGATAATAAATAGCATAGGAGGATATTTTAAAATGTCTTATGCAATAAAAATAGAAATAAAAAATAATTTAGTTATCTCGCGGACATTTGAGTGGAACGATTTAAGAGATATAATTATTATTGAAAAATATTTAGACGTAGATTCAGCAGATGTTAGATCATTAACAGATTCTATTGATGCTTGGGTAGATGATAAAGGGCTACTGAAAAAAGGAAACCTTTTGATTAGCTTAATCGTTAATGGAGAGAATCTTATATTTTCTAAAGAAATATTACTTTTAGGTTTAGATTATGAAACAGGAAAAACAAGAGGATTAAATAAAGAAGAGTTAAAATGGATAAAACATAATTTGTTTATATTAGATGATCCAATAGGCATAATAAAATAAACAAATAACTGGTATATATTATTAGGGAGCAATGAAATGAACGTTAAGAAATATATGCTTTCCTTTTTGATTGCTACTTCTCTTTTGCTAGGAGGTTGTAGTCCCACAGCAGACGCTATTGTTCTTCAAGATGATACGACAGAACCTGTTGTGTTTTGCAAGAACTTTGCACATAAGAGGGGATGCGGATGTTTTCTTGGACTGTTTAAGCAGCTAATCCTAAACTTCGTCTATACTGAAGAGGACTTATTCCACCTAATGACATTTTGATTCTCTTTTCATTATACCAATGAATATAATGGTCTAGACGTTCCATGAATTCGTCTATGCTGATGTCCTTCCAGGATACCCCGTAAAACCATTCATTCTTCAAGCGCCCAAAGAAGCCTTCACAGGCAGAATTGTCTGGAGAACAACCTTTCTTGGACATGGATTGTGTCAAACCGGAGGTTTTTATTCGCTCTATCCATCCTGGCCATCGGTAATGCGCGCCACGATCAGAATGAATAATTGGATGCTCATTAACTCCTAGTGTTTCTGCAGCGTTATCGAACATTGTATTGACTAACTTTGCGTTCGGTTCAGTACTAATTGTCCAACTTACGACTGCTCCGTCAAAACAGTCAATAATAGGTGACAAATAGACCTTTCCAGCAGGCATGCGAAATTCTGTAATATCAGTCAGCCATTTCATATTCGGCTTTTCTGCCTTAAAATTTCGTTGCAAAAGATTTGGGGCTGCTTGTGTAATCTCGCCAGCATAAGAACTATATTTCTTTTTCCGCGCTATTCTAACAGAAAGATTTTCTTCTCTCATCAGCCTTCTAACAACCTTTTCTGACAATAGGACACCCTTATTTTTCATTTCTGCATGCAGTCTACGGTAGCCATATCTTGCATCGTTTTCATTGAAAATCTCTGTTAGTAAAAGACGTTTTTCTTCATATTTATCTGTCAAAGTTAATTGATTTCTGTGATAAAAATAACTGCTTTTTGGTAGCTCTAATTGTTGAAATAAGCTCTTTAAAGGAAAATTGGTACGTAAGGCATTAACCAAAATAGTCTTTTCTCTATTTGTTAAGTTTATTGGATTAATGCCTGTTTCTTTTTTTATTAGAACAGCTGCTCTTTCAAGAATCTCTTTTTCCATTCGTAACTGGTAGACTTGTTTTTGCAGATCATCGACTTCTGAATTCAGTGTATCTACCGTTTGTTCAATAGGTTGTTTTAGCATGGTTAGAGGAAAATCCCTTCCGACTAAATCACTTTTCCAGTCATAGAGCGTCTTTCTACCAACACCTGTCTGTTCTGCGATTTTTTTGGCAGAAGTATTTCGGCTAAAGAGCCTGATTACAGCCTCTTTTTTCTGCTCTTGCGTATAGTTTAGCGCACTCCGTCGAATTTTACGAGCTTCTGGGGCTAATTCTTCACACCATTGTCTTAATGTTTCCCTGCCTGGATAGCCAAGCATTCGAACTGTCCGAGAATAATTCCGACCATATTCAAAGTAATGCTCAACAGCTATCTTTTTTTCTTTTAGAGTAAATTTAGTACCTCTAATAGATGAATCACGAAGTTCTCCATTTTCACAATATTCCTGATGCCAATTATATAAAGCTTTTGGAGAAGGGTATCCAAGTTTTTGAATAGTAGCTGCTAGTGAGTGTTCATATTTTATATATAATTTTACGGCTTTCAATCGTTCCTCATGAGAGTACATTAACATCCTCCTGACTCAATTTGAGTCCAAGTATTTGTCCGCATCTCCTAGTGGTAATTCATAGTGGCGGATATCATCTACGTACCAAACAGCAAGATTAGGTTATGATTACTTGAAAATAGCCTTGATTTAACGAGGTTCTAGATACATATTTT